>JANXVQ010000205.1 GCA_025351545.1 Spirosoma sp. | reverse complement strand
GGTGTGGGCAAAACCACCCTCGCCAAGGCCTTAGCCAAGTTGCTCGGTGTGCAGTTTTCTCGCGTGCAGTGTACACCGGATTTGTTGCCGCAAGACGTGACCGGTTCACTAATTCTGAACGCCCAGACCGGCACCTTCACATTTTCGCGCGGCCCGGTATTTACCAATGTGTTGCTGGTAGCTTCACTGTAACCAACGCTATCTGTTTTAACGATGGCGGCCGTTTTCCAGCCATCCGAACTGCGCACCAGCGATACCCGATTTCGGGCATTCACAACATATAAATCATTGTTGTACAGAAGCATACCATCGCCGTTAGGTAGCGTAACCCCCGTTATTTCAGAAACTTTATTCGGGTTGGCCAGATCAACCTTAAACAACTTTCCCTCGTTCGACTTCACAACAATCAGATACTTGCCGGGGTGGTAAACGATGCCGTTCAGGTTGAAACCCTGCGCCCCGGCAAAAAGTGGCGAATTGCTGAATATGCTTGGTTGGGTCGTATCGGCGGGTACTTTATAGATGACCGGGGCAAAGGAATCGGTTACGTAAGCATTGCCCAGATCATCAAACGCAATGTCATTGGCGAAGTGATTTATGTTGGGCAAGAGTGCCGCCAAATCGACCCGGCGTACGTTTTGACCCGATATAATATTATAAATAAACAGACCGGCTGTTTTCAGAGTCGTTTGCGGGGTGCTTTTATCCGAAATACCCAGATCACTATTACAAACGTAAAGCTGATTAGCCCGAACTTTAATACCAATGCTGCTAATCAGCAGTTTATCATTTTTAATCAGGTCGGCATAGTGTCCTTTTTCATCCAAAACACCTACTTTCCCCTGCGTAATTGAACTAATCAAAAACTTATCAAGCGAAGGCGCATACGCTATACTCTCCGGGTACTGACGGGTAGCCGAAAACGGAATACGTTCGGGAATGACAGGAGCATTAAATTCAGGATCATAAGTATTACAGGCTACAACGCTAAACGTCAGGATAAGCAGTTTGTAAGCCGAATGAAGATTGTTACGCATCGCAGGCTATATCTGTTTGGTGTGCTATTTGAATATAAATCGTGTTTGATCAACAAATGTTTGCCCATGTTAGCTTTCGATCTGACAACCTGTCAATGATTTCCGCCAAAAACATACCCATCTATTTTGAGTTTTATGGGAATACAAAATCACTTCACGATTATGACGCATTTCACCACCCTAACCGAAGCTATGCAAGACCTTCGGACTCGCGGCTACACGCATGAGTTTGGCCCGAGAAAAGATTTTCTGGAAGAGAAAAGCACCGAAACAAAGCTAAAAGGCGAAGAATTTAATGTTGATGAGTTTCACCGTTTTGAAGGCACATCGGACCCTGGCGATGAAATGACATTGTATGCAATTACGGCTTCTAACGGTATGAAAGGTGTTTTTGTGTCGGCACAAGGCACATACGCCAACGAAGTATCCCCCGAACTAATGGCAAAGTTTAACATGTCTGACCGGGCTCATGTCAATACCGATGGAGCCGTAAAGCCAATTGATCCTATTGCGGCCTCCTAATAAGTCATTTATACGATATTTGCAAGAAAATCACCCGGAACATGTAAAAATTTCCGGTTTTTTGACTATATTTGCGGCCTTTACAAAAAACACGCCGTTTTTTTTTCGTGCTAATACATTATGAAGTTATCCGAATTTAAATTTGATTTACCCGAAAGTCTTATTGCCAAATACCCGGTTGAGCGGGGCGAATCGCGGCTAATGGTCATTGATCGCAAAGCCAAAACTATTGAACATAAGCAGTTTTCAGATATTCTGGGCTATTTCAGCGATGGCGATGTGATGGTGATCAATAACACTAAAGTTTTTCCGGCACGGCTGTATGGCAATAAAGAAAAAACGGGTGCTAAAATTGAAGTATTCCTCTTGCGCGAATTAAACCGCGAGATGAAACTTTGGGATGTGCTGGTAGACCCAGCCCGTAAAATTCGGGTTGGCAATAAATTATATTTCGGCGATAGCGACCTGGTCGCTGAAGTAATTGACAATACAACATCGCGCGGCCGGACAATTCGCTTTTTGTTTGATGGCAACCATGATGAGTTCATGAAAGCTGTGGATGAACTGGGCGAAACACCCATTCCCCGCGAAATGAACCGGGAGGCCGAAGACGCTGACCGCGACAATTACCAAACGGTTTTTGCCCAACACGTTGGCGCCGTAGCCGCACCAACCGCCGGATTGCACTTTACCCGTGCCATGATGAAACGAATGGAGATTAAAGGCATCCATTTTGCTCCTGTTACGCTGCACGTTGGCTTAGGCACCTTCCGTCAGGTAGACGTTGAAGACCTTACCAAACATAAAACGGATTCTGAAAACTACCGGATTCCCGAAGATTCGTCGAAGATTGTAAACACGGCCCTCGATTCGGGTAGGCGCGTATGTGCCGTTGGTACAACTTCACTCAAAGCGCTGGAATCGTCGGTGTCGGCAAACAGCCGGTTGAAACCCGTTGAAGGCTGGACTGATAAATTCATTTTCCCACCATACGAATTCAAAATTGCCAACTCACTGCTAACGAGTTTGCACTTGCCCGAATCTATTCTTATTATGATGACCAGCGCTTTTGGTGGTCACGAACTC
>JANXVQ010000186.1 GCA_025351545.1 Spirosoma sp. | reverse complement strand
TAGCTGTAACATCGGTTTTGACGGGAGTAAGCCCGTTAAAGTCGGGCAAATTGCTCCAACTGCCTTCATAATACTGGTAGGTAAGCCCTGCAACGGCATTGGCCGGATTTTCAGGATCTCGCAGCGAAACTACCGGTGGTGGTGGCGTAGGTGTGGGTGTAACATCTTTCATCAACACCGCTGATGAGAAGGCTGTTAGAACAATTTGATTGGTATAAGCAACATTTTTCGCATCCCGATAGGTGCCATCCAGCCCTACCGTCTTATTCTGAGCGGATGAGTTATAAACCAGCTTGATGTTGTCATCCGGGTTAACGGCCGTTAGGGTAGCCTCTTTTAGACGAACATTATCAAACCAAGCCGTTTGCCCATCTTCTATCACCTGAACAACCAGAATAGCGTTCGATTCATCGGCCGTCGCTGTAAAAACGGCTTCATATTGCTGACGGGCTGTTCCCACCAACAGGACCGTTCGGGGGGACAGATCGCTATAATTTCCCGATAATTGACGCGGATATATTTCTACACGCTTATCGGTTGACGAGGCTACTCCATCGAAAAGAAGTTGATAGGCTTTACCTTTTGTAACAGCCCCAATATTTATTGTAGCCAGCAGATACGAATTCGACTGGTTAGACGCCGATCCAAACGATAACCGTAGTGAGCCACCATCGAGTCGGTTCGTATTATCCCAGTCAGCCCGGCCATTACCATACGGCGACCATACACTCCATCCGTCGGTATTACTTGAGAATGAATTATCTATTTTGCTGGCTCCAGTCTGACTAACGACCTGACTTTTATACGTTATAGGACTATTGGCTGAATGGATATCTTTGCCATACACTGACTGCCAGTCGATCAATGTACGATCAGCCCCGGTGATTCCTGATCCGGGATTGTAGACCGTCCGAATTTTGAACAGGTCTTCAAACGGACGCACATAATAATTGTAATCGAACTGACCGTAACTGGATAGATCATTAGCATTGGACTCATAGGCTACCACAACCTGGTTTGGCAGCTTACTGAACAGTATGTTGTTCTGAATCAAATTATTACGTAAGAGACAAGAGCCATTGTAGGCAAGTTTAAGCTGTTCTTCCGTATTGTTGAAACTGGTATTTCCATTTACGGTTATACCGGATACGCCCCGTAGAAAAATACCCATACCCCTCGATCCAAACGATGTGTTGTTGGCTACTTCCGCATTTTGAGAGCAATCGTCAAGAAAAATACCGTTGGCTCCCGAATAGGCCCCACCCAGCGTTCCTTCCGGTGCTCCAATTCCGTTGAAAACGATATTTGACAGGATGTGCAAATTGCCCACATCGCTTCGGCTTCCATTCCAGGTGTAAATGCCGCCCCCATCACTTTTGGTCAGGCAAAAGTTTGATATCTGGTTATATCGCACCGTAGTATTGGTAACGATAGCAATTCCATTATACCCAATGTTATCGACCACATTATTCTCAATCAGCGTATTGTTGCTACACAATGACTGCAAGGCAGAATAGCTCCCATCACCACTCTTACCCCGGCCCGGTATCATGCCGATACGCTGAAGCGTATTTCCGCGAAAAGTAAAATTCTGGTAGGGTCCAATATAAATACCGTTACTGTTGGCATCAGTTATTATATTGTTCTCAGCCAGTACGGTACTACCAGAACCAATAATAGAAATGCCGTCTTCGCCCGAATTGGTAATACTGTTGTTGGATAAGACAAAATTAGATCCGCCACTAATAAGTAAGCCAGTACTAATCGTTTGAGTAATCTGGAGGTTCCGAACGGTTATGAAAGACGCATTTGTCAAATTCACTCCTTCGTTAAAGGCAGTTGCCGTGAGGACCTGATTGTTGGGATTATTTTGATTATCGAACAAACGGATCGTTTTGTTAGCCGGGTTATAATACCACTCGCCAACCTGATCCAGCGTGGCCGGATGATTCTGGATGAAATAGCCCCACCCATCGGCCAGATCATAACTACTGTTATTGGTTAGCGATAACGTGTTACCATCTTGCTGGGTAATAGTAGCCCGGTCCATAATCCACTGCGTTGGCCGAATCACCGCTTCGCCACCCGTCCAGTTAGTTGACAAACCCTGTTGACTGGTAAGTTGCGTTTTGCCGCTGTGAGACTGTACAGTCAGGTAGCCCTTTGTGGCATCGCTAAGGTTGGGATAGCGACCCAGGGGCAGCGCTACTGCATTGCGATACAGGCCGGTTACCCGGCTTCCACAAGAAGGGCAATCGGCCTGCCAAACGTTATTTCCAACAGATGTCCAATTGGTCACTGGCACTGATCCTGCCAGAATGGGTATATCACCGGAACCGTAGGCATCTATTACTATGGGCCTGTCGGAAGAACCGGATTGGCGGATGACTAGACTTCCCCTAAAGGTGTCTCCCCGCCGAAATAGTATCTGATCACCAGCCTGCAACGATATACTATTGATTTTGCCCAGTGTCTGAAATGGGGAATCGGCAGTTCGTCCACTATTAGCATCATTTCCTGAGCTAGCGACATAATACGTAGTTTGTGCCGATACTGGCTGCCAGTTTACACAAGTAACCAACAATAAAATTTTAAAAACAAACAAGATTCGATAAAGTACGTAGGGCTCCAGGCTATATAATTTCATCGCATTCAGTGAGATTTTGGATAAATGGAATATTTAGTATATGGATTAACATATTGTATGTTAATAATTTACGAAAGATACGCCGAATCATTTATTTATTAAACGGTAGGTTAATTAAATTTATGTATAATTACCACATGGGGTTATTAGTGGTTCACTCTCTGTGGAGAAGTAACAAAAGCGATGATTATTTTTCGGGTACGAACTGGAGAGGTGGCGTGGTTGGATATACGCGTTGGGCTCTGATAAGTGAGGTATCAAGCAGCGATCAGCACCGAAAAAGGAAAGGCCGGAATGTACATTCCGGCCTTTCCTTTTTCGGTGCAATCCTTCTATCACTGATTAAACTGAATACTATTTAACTGAATGATGTTATTGTTGGGCTTATCGCGCTTGACAACAATTACGTATACGTCGTGTTTGCCTGTGAACGGCTTGTCGAATGTACCCGTCACCTGATTCGTCTTTTTCCAGTCGCCGGTAGCTTTGTAAGGCGCTCGGCTCACCACTGGCCCGGCATAAGAATCCAGGCGAACCTCAATTTCACCATCTTTATCGACAGATGAATAGTCGTATGTCAGCGACTTGATCGTGGTCATATCAATGCCTTTCAACAGAACATATGCTTTGTGGCTACCAGCCGACAGGCGATTACCAAACCGGGGGAAACCTACATACGCGTCAGCGTTTAACGTTTTAACATTGGCATTACGCAGCGTAACAACGTCGGTGCTGGTGAGTGGCCCAACAACTTTCCCACCCTGATCGGTATACGTTGCCAGTAGACTATACTGCCCTCTTAACTCGTCGGCCTTGTGTTCGTTCAGCGCAAGAGTACCTTGCTGCGGCACTGATTTTTGTTTTCGCGCATCGGTTAGGGCGAAGATGTATTTTACCATTTCCTGAGCATCCTGCGCCGGAATTTGTGGATGGGCACTCATCAAGTGATCTTTGCTCCAGTTGCCACCACCCCCTTCAATAATTTTCTTCGCCAGCCGCTCTACGCTTCCAGATTGACCTTTATAGCGATCAGCAACGGCCAGAAAGGTTGGCCCCACCGATGGTTTGTCGATCATGTGGCACGCTTTACAATCGCTGCTGGCAATCAGATTTTTCCCCAGCGAACCGTTACCAATCTGGGCCATATCCTGATGGCCCTGTTGAGGCACAATAGTTGGTGTGCCATTCGGTTGTGCGCTGTATTCGTAGTAAACCTTAATGTGTTTGGGATCAATTTTCGCATCTTCTTTATCGGTCACTTTTACCGCATAGGTAAACGGTTTGTTGGCCCAGAAAAACGATTTGTTATCCGTTGTTGTAATCTCAATTTCCGGTCTGGTGTTTCCAACCTTCACCGCGATGGTGTCCATACCCACCCGTCCCGCTTGATCGGTCACTTTCAGAATGGCATTATACACACCCGGTTTTGTGTAGGTGTACGTCGCATTGGGTTGCGTAGAGCCAACTGTATTCCCGTCAAACAACCATTGGTAGGTTAGTTTATCCTCGTCGTCCAGGTCGGTGCCCCGCCCGCTGAATTTCACCCGAAGGGGCGCCTGCCCGTTGGCCTCGCGAATGACAGGTGCGCGGGGATCGGAGGTTAGGTATGAGCGCACGTTGCGTTGCGCTATGGCAACCGAATCAACTACGGTCGCCATAGCGACTGGTGCCCGGTTCCCCGTATTGTACTCAATTTTCACTAAACGGGCATCGTCATTATCAGCCCCATATACGGACCCGTATTCCAGCATGTACATGACACCGTCTTTACTGAAAGCCTGGTCAATTGGGCGTCTGAAATCACCGTTGGCTGCCATAAACGGTTCGGTGCGGATGTAGTTGTCGTTTTTGTCGACGCGAACGGCCATGACCCAGTTACGCATCCAATCGAAAATGAACAGCGCACCATCGTAATATTCAGGAAATTTATTTTTAGCGGTCGAATTTTTGTCGTAGGTGTAAAATTCCCCCGCCATCGCACTGCGCCCCCCCAGACCCAATTCCGGAAATTCTTTTGAGGCCGCATACGGATACCAGATCATGGCCGGATTGGGTGGTGGCAATTGTTGGAGCCCGTTATTTTTTGGCGAATTGTTCACCGGCGCTTTCGGATCGAAACGGGGTCCAACAGCGTTCGTTGCAAAATTCAGATCGCCATACGGCTGGCTATTACCAATAAACAGCGGCCAGCCGAAATTACCCGCTTTTTTGGCCTGATTGAATTCATCGTAGCCGCGTGGCCCTAGTGTACTGCTGTCTTTGCCAGCATCAGGCCCAATTTCGCCCCAGTATAGAACAGACGATTTTGGATTGAGGGCAATACGATACGGATTTCGCAAACCCATCGTATAAATCTCCGGACGGGTCTGTGCGGTGCCTTTTGGAAAAAGGTTACCATCGGGAATGGTGTAGGTGCCGTCTGGCTGTGGATGAATACGCAGGATTTTACCCCGAAAATCGTTGGTATTGGCGGCTGTTCCCCGCGCATCGGCTGCTAAATGATCGGGGCGTGCATCAATCGGCGCATAACCATTTGACGGAAAAGGATTCGTATGATCACCCGTTGACAGGTATAAATTACCCTCTTTGTCGAAGGCCAGCGAACCACCGTGATGCGAACCCGGCTCGAATAGACTTGGCACTTTCAGTAACACTTTTTCAGAGGCCAGGTCGAGCGTATTGTCGTCCTTGATAACGAAGCGCGAGAGATTATAGAAGGGGTCTTTTTCGGCTTCGGGCGAATAATAGATGTACAGAAAATGGTTGGCCGAGAAGTTCGGGTCGAGTGTTATCCCTTGTACGCCATGCCCCTGTTTGGTGGGCACCGGAAACTTATACACCAATTTATGCTCGTTCGTTTTCGAGTTATAGACCGACAAATTACCGCTTCGTTCCGTAAAGAATACCCGGCCATCATTGGCAATGGCTAGCTCCATCGGTTCGTTCAGATCGTTGACCAAAACCGACTTCACAAACCGGTTTTCTTCGGGCATCACAACCGCGTATGACTTACTGTAGTCCAGTGGTTTACCACCGCCCATCACCCAGGTAAGTCCACCCAGAATATGCTGCACGAACAATGGTTCGCTAAAACTGGCATCTTCATGACCGCCACCCGTATAAAACGAGCGTCCACCATCGAATTCATGATACCAAACAATAGGGTGATTACTGCCATTGATGCCGCCATCGTAGGTATTTTCATCCAAATTGGCTAGTACAGTCAAATCAGAATAAAATGAACGGTAGTTATACCATTCGTCGGTTCGTTCCCAATGGTCGGGCAGGTGAGCAGTAGACGGATGGTTTTTGTCCGTCACGTCAACCGTTGCTTTACGAACGTTGGAATTGCTGGGGTGACTGGCAAAATAGCCGCCCACCAGTTTGTTGTACCACGGCCAGTCATATTCGGTATCGGCAGCCGCATGAACACCCATATAACCACCACCCGCCTGAATATAACGCTCGAAAGCAGCTTGTTGCGTCTGATTAAGTATGTTTCCGGTTGTGCTCATAAAAACGACGGCCTGGTAATGGCGCAGGCTGTCGTCGTTAAAATAATCCGCGTTTTTGGTGGTATCAACGATAAACTTATTTTCCCGGCCGAGTTTCTGAATGGCAGCAATCCCAAACGGAATCGACGTGTGTTTCCAGCCTTTAGTTTTCGAGAAAACCAGCACGCGGGCGGGCGTCGGAGCGGTTACCGGAGCGGGGTCCGGCGTTGACGAAGCAACAGTTGTTGTAGCTGAGGTCGCAACTCGATTTACGCTTGGCTGGGTGCCCAAACAAGCGTAAAGTCCAACCATAATTCCTATTGACCCAAGTAAACGGAGACAATGTTTAGTAGATAAAGCTGACCAAATCATGATAAGATAAAATTGAATAGGGCTGTAAGTAAGCCAATGCTTTTTTTTAGTACTGCGTTTCCGGTTTGTACAACTAGATGACTAATAAGTCCTAATTTCATATAAACTACCTACCCCTTTCATGAGATAACGGTACTTGGTTATCTCGTGGCCTAGCCCGATACATTTGTCATTACGGGCAACATTAATGCCATGCCATGTGGCTGCGCGATAGTACGGCGCAGGTATGGCCCTAGTTGCCGCTGATTAAGCAGGGTATGTGTGTTATGCGTTAAAGAGTTTGAGAACGTTACACGGATAGAAGAGGGAATTTCACAATGAATGCTGCATAAGACGACGATAGTATTGTTGTTTTCAAGCTAATGGAATCTGAATTTCAGCCGCTTTCCGGATAACAAACTGCCGGGCTTCGTCATATTCTTCCGAGGTATGTAAATGTTCAAGCATTAGCGGGACTTCCTGCGGTAATGAGGTAACATTACGAATATAAGCAGCATAGTCCAGAGTCCCTCGACCGGGCATAGTTTCGATAAAATGGCCGTCTTTGGGGGCGATATCTTTGGCATGAGCCGATACAATCCAGCGGCCTAATTTCTGAAAAGTTTCGTTGATAAGAGCCGTATTATTATAGTAGCGTGTTGGACTGTTAATGATATTGGCAATATCGACATGGGCACCAAAAGAAGGTCGGTCAATAGCTTTTATAAATTTCAGGTACGAATCGGGCCCATCGGGCAAACTCCAGCCCATCATCTCCAGTGCAAATTTGGTCCGCTTAGGTTTTACGGCATCAATCACTTTACGGCAATTTTCAACCGTAGCGTCGAAGTATTCTTTGCTTAAATCTCGCGCGTCGGGGCCGTCCCAATGAATAGGACTGTAAGAACCGCCAATATCGACGCAAACCCGTGCACCAACGGCCTCAGCCAGAGCCAGCCGTTCGGTTATATAAGCCATGTTTTTACGACGCTTTTCGGCATCCTGATCCAGCATATTGACCCATGCACCCACTTCGGCAAGTAGTACATTCTGAGAGGCAAACGCCTTTCGGATAGCCTCAATTTTGCTTGTATCATTTATATCAACAGCGGGAACATAAGCAGCGCTATAGCCCAACCGTCGATGCTCGCGCGCTAATTCTTCGGGATCACTGCTTTTCAAAAAAATGGGACCCCCTAGCCGCAATGGTTTTTGAGTTGGTTTCCATACTGGCCAATGCGGTGTCAGGACGGCACTACCGGTCAAAACAGCAGATGACTGCAAAAAATCGCGACGGGAAACTGGTTTCATTTGATTTGTATTGATGGAATTATAAACGTATAAGCAGAGAGAATCGGGTAATTACTTGTGCCTCTGGAGCTTTCTGTCTGAGACGTAAGCCTATCAATCCAGCCCTATTTTCAGTACCCGTCTAACTTCTTTCAGGGCCTGTATTCTTACACAGGCCCTTTTTGGTTCTGGCAAAAAAAGCGTCACCATAATATGGGCAGACGACACTATTTGTGCGGGTAAATTGGGAATTAAAACGACTTTATCTGTCAAACGTTTATTTCTATGCAATCCAACAGACGAACTTTTATAAAAAGCTTGTCGGCAGCTTCGGCTTTAGTTGCTACCGAAAGTATTGCCAAGCCATTCGGGGCGCCTGCCTACATCCCTGATTTGATGAAGATCAGTCCGAACGACAAGATTCGCTTTGCCACTATTGGCATGGGTATTCAGGGCAACTTCGATACGCAATCGGCCTTGCGCAACCCCGATGTGGAGCTGGTTGGATGTGCTGATTTGTACAGCGGGCGACTTGAACACGCCAAAACGGCTTATGGCAAGGATAAAGACCTGTTTATCACGCGTGACTACCGCGAAATTCTGGCCCGCCCCGATGTTGATGCGGTTCTCATCGTCACGCCCGACCACTGGCACGACCACATTACCATTGCCGCCTTGAAAGCAGGCAAGCACGTCTATTGCGAGAAGCCAATGGTTCAGCACCTCAACGAAGGCAAAGCCGTAATTGAGGCCTGGAAAAAATCGGGAAAGACCATGCAGGTTGGTAGTCAGCGCATTAGCAGTGCAGCGTTTAAGGAAGCAAAGCGGCTTGTTGAAGCGGGCGACATTGGGCAAATCAATTATATTGAATCCAATAATGACCGCTTCAATGCCATTGGTGCCTGGAATTACTCGATTCCGACCGATGCATCAACCCAAACGGTAGACTGGGACCGTTTTCTGGGCGATGCGCCAAAGCGACCATTTGATGAAAAACGATTTTTTCGCTGGAGGAATTACAAAGACTATGGCACAGGCGTAGCAGGCGATTTATTTATCCACCTGATTACGGGCGTTCACTTCGTAACCAACACATTGGGACCAACGCGCATCTATTCGTCAGGCAATCTGGCTTACTGGAAAGACGGCCGCGATGTTCCTGATATTATGGCGTGTATTATGGATTACCCTAAGACCGATCAGCACGAAGCTTTCCAGATGGTGCTGCGGGTTAACTTCGCCAATGCCGGAAAAATCAACGATGTAACGCGTATCATTGGCAATGAAGGACAGATTGAGTTTTCGGAAAACAACCTCATCATGACCAAAAAGAAGCTTCCCGTTGCGCCCGGCTATGGAGGTTACGACAGTTTCTTTACGTTTACAGAGCCTGTGCAGCAGGAATTTACCAAAAAATATGATGCCCAGTATCCGCCGGATACGCGTAAGTCTGAACCGGTAAAAGAAGTACGATTCGAAGCCCCCAAAAATGACGATCCATCCGCCAAACACTTTGCCGACTTCTTCGACAATGTTCGCCGGGGAAGTCAGGGAACGGTTGAAGATCCGGTGTTTGGCTTCCGGGCTGCGGCTCCGGTGCTGGCCTGTAACGAAAGTTACTTCGAGCAGAAAGTGGTGCATTGGGACCCTATCACAATGACGCAACAACACCCGACGACGAAATCAACTTCGGCAGAAACCGTCGCCAAGAAAAAGTCGGCCAAGAAAAAAACCTAGTGGTTACAAATCTATAAGGCGATGGCAAACTTATAAGGTTTCAAAAACCGCCCGGTGGCCCGGTTTATAAGTTCAGTACTGCATTACATATAAAATCCCCAATGAAACAGCCTTTCATTGGGGATTCTGTTAGCTGATTTCTGAAGGGGCTCATTCGTTCAGGTGTTAAAAACAACGGTCTCTTTTCGGGGTATATACATAGGCCCTTTACAAAGTAGATTTTAATTGTCAAATGCGCGACGAGTCGAGTCATAAACCGGGCGGCATCTCCGAAACTAATTGGCAACCTATTGAAAAAGAGTTGATTGAGGCATAAGATAGCTTACATAAAGCCGTTCGCATGGGTAACCAAACCGGCAAGTAACTTTAGCTTATGGTTTATGTAAAGTACGCAGTTGTTGCATGGCCAGTCGCAGTTGCCGGCGTGCCATATCAACGGGTATACCAACCGACGTAGCGGCTTCTTCGGGTGTACAATTTTTGAATAGCACGGAATCGAGTAATTCCTTCAACTGGCCGCTGGGCGAATTTGCGCCAAAACCAGTTACCAGCGATACAACACTTGTTGGAGAAGTGATCACATTCCCCGACGTTGTAAGTTGAAATACAGGGATCAATACTTGTTTACGGGCATTGAGAGCGTCTGAAGCTGCACTCCTGGCAATAGTTAACAGCCACACGAAAACCGGTTGTTTGTCAGCATTAAACATGCCAATTTCTGAGAGAACCTTAGTGAATGTAGTTTCCAATATTGCCAGAGCTTCGGTTTTATCAGAAATAATTTTCATGATAACGCCAAGCAATACGGGGGCATATCGGTCGTATAAGATGGAGAAATCAAGTTGATCAGCTGCACCATGTCCGTCAGGCAGTTCAGGTTCCTGATGTGAATATGTTAAGCGGCTCATGGATGATTATAAGTAGATTTACTGCACATTACGCTGATTATAATTAGCTACATACCAGATGAACAACGAGTTATAGATAATATCTAGTTGGCATATGTGTTCATACAACAATTGAATAATATTAATTTGTTTAGTTAATTTATTATTCGGTATTCGGCTTCATCCGGCAACGAGTATACGTAAAGAAATGGTCGTTGTACAGGTTCTTCTTACCTTTGCGTATTGATTCTAACCAAGTTTATGAAATACACAAAGCACGTTTTTATTTGTAATAACCAGAAAGCCTCCCCCAAAAAATCCTGTGGTGAAGGCCACGGTAATGAGCTTGTCGATGCGTTTAAAGCGGCTCTCGCCGAACGCGGTTTGTTAAAGGAAATGCGGGCACAACGAACGGGTTGTCTCGACGCCTGCGGATTTGGCCCAACGCTGGTTGTCTACCCGGAAGGAACTTATTATGGCAATGTACAACTCGCTGATGTGGCGGAGATCGTTGACAGTCACCTGATAAATAACCAACCCGTAGAGCGTCTTAAATTAGATTTCTAGTGTTTTCGATTAATGATTTATCAGTTATAATGATGGTGGATCATCATAAACCGAAAGCTCAACATAATGTACAAACACCTTTTTTTCGACCTCGATCATACGTTGTGGGATTTTGACCGCAACTCAGCCGAGTGCATTACCGAATTGTTCGATACATTCCGATTAGCGGATGTAGGTATTGGCTCGTCTGACGAATTTAGTCGCCATTTTATTGCCATAAATCAGCAATTATGGGCTGATTACGACAAAAATCTTATTGAACACGGCTACATTCGTCAGCATCGGTTTCCGATGGTATTTCGAGCATTAGGTGTTGATGAGTCGGCTGTTCACGCAGATCTAAATACCGAATATCTGCGTCTGTTACCCCGCAAGACACATTTGCTCGAATCGGCCAGGGAGTTATTAGATTCCCTCAGCGGCCGTTACACGATGCATATTATCACAAACGGGTTTGCCGAAATTCAGGCGCTAAAGATGGCCAGTTCCAACATTGCACACTATTTCACGAACATTGTTACCAGCGAAAATGCCAAGGCTAAAAAGCCTGATCCGCTGGTATTTCGGTACGCGTTGAAATTAAGTGATGCCAATGTATCGGAAAGTTTGATGATTGGCGACAATTATGAAGCTGATATTATGGGAGCGAAAAGCATTGATTTAGATACTGTATTTTATAATCCAGCGCGCCAACCCGTTAGTAATCCACCTACTTACAACATTGGCCACCTGAAAGAGCTAATGGCAATTTTGTAGACAGAAGTCTCATGCAATTTGCAAACTCAACTGCGATCGTCACTGGAGGAGCCTCGGGCTTAGGCGAAGCAACCACACGCTTGCTGGCCTCCAATGGGGCCAACGTCGTTATTATGGATCTGAATGCCGAGCGCGGCAATGCCCTGGCCGAAGAGTTAGGGGCCAACGTTCGATTTCATAAAACCAACGTAACCGATGAAGCCGATGTACAGGCCGCTATTAATCTGGCGATTGAAACGTTCGGCGGTTTGCATATAAATGTCAACTGTGCGGGTGTGGGCGAAGCCCGTAAAACGCTTGGTAAGATCGATGGCGTTTACGGCGCGCATTCGCTGGCTGTTTTCCAGAAAGTTATTTCCATCAACCTTATTGGTACGTTCAACGTACTTCGGCTGGCGGCTCTGGCAATGGAGCATAACGAACCCAACCCTGGCGACGGCGAACGGGGTGTTATTATAAACACGGCATCTGTGGCCGCTTACGACGGCCAGATAGGCCAGGCAGCTTACGCAGCCTCGAAAGGTGGTATCGTGGGCATGACGCTGCCCATTGCCCGCGATCTTGCCCGTTCCGGCATACGGGTTATGACCATTGCACCGGGTCTTTTCGAGACACCTTTGCTCGCTGGCCTGCCCGAAGAAGCGCGATTGTCGTTGGGCCAGCAAGTACCATTCCCGTCGCGGCTTGGCCGACCCGCAGAGTATGCCCTG
>JANXVQ010000127.1 GCA_025351545.1 Spirosoma sp. | reverse complement strand
CCTGTCTCATTAAAACAGTATGCACGCATACTGTTTTCAAAAAAAATAGTAGATTTACGTCCAGAAGCTGGACAGGATGATACCTACCATGAAAAAAGAGAAAACCGTTGATTTTCATATAAAATGGGGTTGGCATGCCATCTCGCGCATGTACAACGCCTATGCGTCTCGCTTCGGCATTACGATGGCAATTGGCTATGTACTGCTGAATATTGACTTGGACGAAGGTACGCCAGCGACCAAAATTGGTCCGCTGTTAGGCATGGAGCCACGTTCGTTGGTTCGTATGTTGAAAAGCCTGGAAGAACGTGAGCTGATTCGGCGGGAAGTCGATGGAAACGACAAACGATTTGTCCGAATTTACCTGACCGACGAGGGTAAGGCAAAACGGGAAATGGCCCGCGATGGTGTTATTCAATTCAATAACATGATTCGTGAGCGAATTCCACTTGATAAACTGGTCGTCTTTCTTGACGTTATGAAAGACATTAACCGAATGGTTGAAGAAGAAAATATTCGTATAAAAGCTGCCGAACCCGAAGAGTTATCCCTGGATTAAGGTACGGAAGGCAGCCTTGCTTTTGCACTGCAAACTAATAAACAATTCTCCTAAAAAAGATACCGATTTAATGAAATCAGTTATTTAATCGACGTTCCAATCATACCCGAGTGAAGCCAAAGTATGGAAGCAACAGTAGAAAAACCCAAAACTCAAACTAAAAACCGTACTATCCGGCGCGTAGCTGTGCTGGGATCGGGCATTATGGGGTCGCGCATTGCCGCGCACTTCGCCAATATTGGTGCCGACGTTTTGCTATTGGACATTGTTCCAAAAGAACCGAATTCGGTTGAACAAGCCAAAGGCTTAACAACAGATAACCCGGCCGTACGAAATCGTATCGTTACTGATGCGTTTCAGACGATGCTGAAAGCTAGTCCGGCATCGTTGTATAGCCCCAAATTTTCTGAGCGCGTCAAGTTGGGTAACTTCGACGATAATTTGAAAGAGATTGCTACTTACGACTGGATAATTGAGGTTGTGGTGGAGCGATTAGACATCAAACGCTCTGTTTATGAGCGAGTAGAGCAATTTCGTAAGCCCGGAACGCTGATTACCTCAAATACGTCGGGTATTCCGATGCACTTGCTGACCGAAGGCCGCAGTGACGATTTTCGACGTAATTTCTGCGGAACGCACTTTTTTAATCCACCGCGTTACCTGCGTTTGCTGGAAATCATACCCGGCCCCGATACCGATCCGGCTGTTGTGGATTTCCTGATGAACTATGGCGATTTGTATCTTGGCAAAACGACCGTATTGTGTAAGGATACGCCCGGTTTCATTGCTAACAGGCTGGGTATTCAGTCGCTCATTCAGACCATTCGCGTTGCGGAAGAATTGGGCCTGACGGTTGAAGAAGTTGACAAACTTACCGGTCCGGTAGTAGGGCGGCCAAAGTCCGGCACATTCCGGTTATCGGATGTGGTGGGCCTGGATACGACCGTCAACGTAGCGGGTAATCTGGTCAAAATGGAGCATGATGAATCGCGGGCGAGTTTTGAACTGCCTGCTTCGGTTCAGAAATTGATGGAGAATAAATGGCTCGGCGACAAAACCGGGCAGGGATATTACAAGAAAACGAAAGACTCAACAGGCCAGACACAAATTCTGGCTCTCGATCTGAAAACGTTTGAATACAAACCATCTCAGAAGGGAACGGGGGCGGCCATCCGCTTTGCCACGCTGGAGGGCACAAAGGCGATTGATAACCTCAAGAATCGCTTTCCTGTACTGGTTGCCGGCAAAGACAAAGCGGGTGAGTTTTATAGAAAAACATTTGCCGACGGTTTTCAGTATGCTACCCATCGCATTCCCGAAATCTCAGATGAACTGTACCGCATCGACGCGGCCATAACGGCTGGGTTCGGCTGGCAGTTAGGTCTGTTTGAAACCTGGGACGCAATTGGCGTCAAGCAGGGTCTCGACATGATTGAAGCGCAAGGTCAGAAACCCGCGCAATGGGTGTATGATATGATTGCTGCGGGTTTCGATTCGTTTTATAAAGTCGAAGGCGGCAAGCGTAAGTACTACGATATTCCAACAAAAAGTTACAAGGCGATTCCGGGCGCAGACGTATTCACCATTCTGGAAAACCTCCGTGGCGACGGACCGTCCAACAAAATTGTCTGGAAAAATGCGGATGCCAATATTTATGATCTTGGTGATGGCATCCTGAATGTTGAATTTCGGAGTAAGATGAACACCTTCGGACAAGGTGTGTCAGAAGCTCTGAATAAAGGTATATCTCTGGCTGAAAAGGACTTTCGGGGTCTGGTAGTCGGTAATGATTCAGTCGAAGCATTTTCGGCAGGTGCTAATTTAGCAACGCTGTTTATGTTTGCCGTTGAGCAGGAGTTCGACGAGGTAAACCTGATGATTG
>JANXVQ010000054.1 GCA_025351545.1 Spirosoma sp. | reverse complement strand
ATCGACGTTTTGATTAGCTAACTGATTGTTCAGAACTTCGAGATTTAGCAAATTAAGATTATTCAGATACTGCGAATACGTTTGTTCCAAAGCCGTCTGCAACACAATACGTTGATTGGCTTCCTGATATTCGGCAATCACCGAGTTAGCGCGTGCGATCTGATTAAGTCGTCGCAAATTAAACCCGTTAAAGATTGGAACCGCAGCCTGAAGATTATATAGAAGTGTTGTGTTCTTAGCCGATTTAACGCCAAACCCATTTTGATTATCAACAGATGTGTAATTGTAACCACTCTGAAACGTTACTGTTGGCAGTTTCTGCGCTTTGGTTAGTTTAATATTCAAATCAGCTATATGCCGATTCAGAACAGCCGATATTAGCAATGGATTGTTACTCGCCAACGATTGCCGGAGTTGATCGAGAACCAGATCAGTACGGGCCACCATTGTATCGCGCACCGCGAATTCAGTATTTGCATCCCGAACCAGTAATTGATTTAAGCCAATTTTAGCGGCCTGTAAACTTTGGGTCTGACTTAGCAGAGCTGAACTATCTGTATTATAAGCTACCTGAGCACTCAGAAAATCGACTTTTGAGCGTGTACCTACCTCATACGAATCCCGAGCCAGTTCAAGTCGGTCACGCGAAATATCCAGTGCCTGACGCAGCGTGAGCAGACGCTGCACCTGCCGAACCACATTGTAATAGGCCGTAGCTACGTTGGCTAATGTCTGCTCGACATTAGCCCGGGTTGTGACCTCGGCAATACGCGTTTGTTCAGTAAGCTGGTCATACAAAATGAACATGCCAAGCCCATTGAAAATTGTCCAGTTAAGATTGACTCCAGCCACGGTATTACTGTTTAATACGCCAAGGGCATTGGTTGGTGCCTGCGTCGAAAAATAATCTTGCTGTAGATTTTGCCGACTATTATTTTTACTAAGATTACCTGTCAAGACGGGTAAGAAACCAGCATTACCGTAGGTAGCATTATAATGAGTAATCTGTTCCTGAGTACGGGCAATACGAATTTGGTAGTTTTTCTCCAGCGCTATCGCAACGACTTGCGGCAGGGTCATTGTTTCACCCTGTTGTATGACATACGCGTTTCGTTGGGCGCGTTGTAGGGGGTTTTTATAGGTTTGAGCAAAGACCGAAAACGGAAGAAAAGTAAAGAGAATCCAACTGCTGAGCTTCATTGAGTTGATGTTAACAAGGACGATTAGGACAAAAATACGAGAATCTGCGATTCGCTGGTTGGCTTATTAACTTTCTCCTAAATTGCACCTTTCCCAATCATCCATCATGAAACGTCTCTTACTGCTATTCCCGGCTTTATTAACTCTAGTATCGGGTTGTTCTTTCAAAAAGAAAGCCGATTTATTCGTCACCAACGCCCATATCTACACCGCCGATTCCAGTTTCTCTGTAGCTGACGCTTTTGTCGTTAAAGATGGAAAATTTCTGGCCGTGGGGCCAGCCAAAACATTAGCCGATCAATACGACGCCGACAGTACGGTCGATTTGGGTGGACAATCGGTCTATCCCGGCTTCTATGACCCGCACGCTCACTTTCTGGGATTGGGGCAGGTTCTAAGTCAAGCTGATCTGGTGGGAGCTACATCCTATAACGAAGTTATTGACCGCTTAAAAGCATTTTACCAAAAACATCCAGAGGTATTGTGGCTCACGGGACGAGGGTGGGACCAAAACGATTGGGATGATAAAACATTCCCAACCAAAGAGAAACTCGATGCGGCTTTCCCAAACGTACCGGTTGCCCTCATGCGGGTTGACGGTCATGCGCTGCTGGTGAATTCAAAAACACTGCGACTGGCCCAGGTAACAGCGGGTTCAAAACTTCCCGGTGGCGAGGTAGTCCTAAATAATGGTCAGCCGACGGGAGTTCTGGTGGACAACGCCATGCAACTTATCAAGCGGGTAATTCCTCAGCCCGACCTGAACGACAAAGCCCAAATGCTGCTGGCCGCCCAAAAAGTTTGTGTGGCACTGGGCCTGACAACCGTGTCCGATGCGGGCATTAGCCCCGACGAGATTAATCTAATTGATAGTCTGCAAAAAGCAAATAAATTAAAGATCCGCGATTATGCCATGATTAGTCTCGGCGAACCAAACCTCGATTATTTTCTCAAACGTGGTCCTTTCCAAACCGACCGGCTTACGGTAAAAGCCTTTAAACTCTATGCTGATGGGGCGTTGGGCTCCCGTGGGGCCTGCCTGCGACGACCTTATAGCGACCGCCCCGAAACAGGAGGTTTCCTACTGCTGGGTCCGGCCGAACTGGAACGGGTAACGAAGTTGCTGTATGCCTCAAACTTTCAGGCGAATACACACTGTATCGGCGATTCGGCGAACCACCTCATGCTTGACCTTTACGGCAAATTATTAAAAGGGCACAACGACCGGCGCTGGCGCATCGAACATGCACAGGTGGTATCGCCAGACGATTTCTGGAAATTTGGCACCTATTCAATTATTCCGTCGGTTCAGCCGACCCATGCCACGTCGGATATGTACTGGGCCACCGAGCGGCTAGGGCCAATTCGGGTGAAAGGGGCCTATGCGTTCAAGGATCTGATGAAACAAAATAAGGTGATTGCGTTTGGCAGCGATTTTCCCGTCGAAGCGGTTAATCCAATTTTTGGTTTTCACTCGGCCGTAGCCCGCCAGGATGCTAAAAATTTCCCGGTGGCTGGTTATCAGATGGAAAACGCCGTTGATCGAAAATCAGCCTTGCTGGCCATGACGCGCTGGGCCGCTTATGCCTGTTTTGAAGATCATCTGCGCGGTAGCATTGCTCCCGGCAAACAAGCTGATTTCGTTGTTCTCGACCGCGATATTATGACTGTACCAAACCCACAAATTCGCCAGACAAAAGTGAAACAAACATGGATTGGCGGGGAACGGGTATTTTGATTAAGCTACATCAAGTACCTGATACTGAACATTATTGAACGTAACGGCATCGCCTGTTTTATGACCCGACAAGAGTGTACCAATAGGTGACGCGGCCGAAATAGCGAAATAATCGGTTCCGTCAAGGAAAAGTTTTCCGGCGCTGATGCTAATAAAAAAAGCACCCCGATTCGTGTTTACCAAACTACCCGGCTGGATGATTGCATACTTTTTTTCAACATTCAGCCGGGTCAATTCCTGCTCCAGTTTTACCGCTTCGGCCAACAGTTGTGCGTGTCGGTCGCGTTCGAGTTGCGCCATAGCCCGGCCCGTTTCGTACTTATCGCCCGCGCTGCTTTTCGACTCTTCATTGGCCGACTCCTGAGCGGATTCCATTGCTTGTCGGGCGGTATCAATTCGTTTCTGCACGTATGCTTCACAGCGTTGATACAGAAGCTGCTTTATAAAAATAGGGGTAGTGTTCATATATTTTGGGCCAATATCGAACAAAAACGCTAACCTGCCCATATTGGTTGGCGTTTTATGTGTTTTCGACCCCTATCTCATAAGCGGAAACCAGTGGCTGTCTTTGTGTTAACCAATACCGTTCTTTATTAAAGCCCGCATCCGGCTAAATTTCGCCGGAGGAGCCGCTAAAATACAGTCTAACGTTCTCGGAGTATGTTCCAGCGGTAAAGAAATCGTCGGCCCAAGCGGAGGTTGGGTTCAAAAAAATTCGGTCCGGATTGCTGCCACCGCTCACCGAATTTTCAACATCCCGGAAATAGAAATGACGAAACAAGCGCATAAATTCTCCAAAATAAACATCAGCCACCCGAGTGTCGCCCCGAATAACAAGGGTGTTTTCATCGTTTTTCTGAATCGAATTAACGCTGAAATTAGCCGAACCCGTAATTGTAATTGGGTCAGACCCGAGCGGATCAATCAAAATATACTTCGTATGAATATACCGAACCCGTGAATTCAGACCTGTTAATCGTTCCGTATTCATCCAGCTTTCCAGTCCATTTGGATTAGTAATGCTACTGCCAAAGGCCGTACGGTTGGCCGGGTTAGCCGTAATGGCGGGTGTATCAAGGCCTTTATCAGGCTGGTCTGAAATAACAAAAATCAGGTTGGTTCGTTCTGGTTCAGCCAAAATTTTCTCAAATCGCGTATCCAATCCAAATGGAACTGTTATGAAAGTTGGTTTGGCTTTTGTTTCAACCAGAGCAGCATACCAATCCAGCAGATTCACTTGGGCGCGGGGACTAAAAAAGGCATCGGCCGAGTTAGCGGGCGGTTCTTGTCTCGCAACCGGATCAGCGGTGATCTGTACCGTATCGGCCCGCGCCGTGGTTAATACGGGATCGCTATGCAGGTCGTTCCAATAGGTTAAATATTTCTGAGCAACTGACTGATCGCGCACAATATGACCAACATTTGAATGACCAAAAATACCACCTACTGACAGGTTTGTTGAACCCGTCCAGACAGCCACCGGAGTGGAATTTTTTAATAAAATCAGAAATTTATTATGGGAAATATCGCCCTGGTTCTTCCGAAACGTAGTTATTGCACCCAGCCCTGTTTTTGTTACCAAGGCTTCCATAGTAGCTAACTGCTTCGCTTCGCTGGCATCGCCAGCCTTATCGTGGACAATAATCTGCACATCGGCACCCCGGCTTTCAGCCTTCGCCAGTTCAACCAGAACCGGTTCATAGGAGAACTCATATATGCTGGCTCTAATACCAAATCCGGCATCGGTTGCCTGCTGAATAAAGCTAAACATAGCCTCCTGCAATCCCCGGCTCAGCCAGGTCCATACTTCAGGGTGTTGTGTAGTAATTGTAGGAAACGGTCCGTTGCCAAATTTGGTAACAAACGCCTGTGAACCCGCCACACCGCGATTAAAATAGATGTCGTGCAACTGGGTTGTATCTGTTATCTCGGTACTAACCGTTATGGTTGATTCGGCCAATGTTGTAAGCATATTGGGCACACCACCCCGTGCCAGAATGCGGTAGGTATAAGAACGTCCGGGCCGAACGGTGAAATCCGACCAAAAGAAATCCTGGATAGGATGCTGCTCCGTAGAAACCATTTCATCGACTGCTTTATGGGGCAATACCGCCTGAAATACTTTGAACGACAGAAGCCAGTCCGTCCTGTTGGCCAGGTGGTCAGTACGCTGAATCGAGAACCCAAGCAGTTGTGTATGCAGGCTGGCTTTCAGGTTCATACCCAGTGTGATTACGTAAGAGCCTGCTACTGCCAATATAGCCAGTGAGCCATCGCTATTAAGTTGTCGGATACGCATGGTTGAGAGGTGTTCTCGGATTATAGTTACCACAAAGTACACCAGTATCAACCTTAAAAACTACGGGGAAAATACCCGATTAATGGCTAGAAACCACGAATTTTTGTTTGACTTAGAATTCCCCTTCCCCTGGCTCTTTCGCTTTCTTTTTAGTTTGGTGCAGTCGATAATTGAACGTCAGGTTAATTTGCCGTAATCGGCCCTGCGAATTGCTTTCCGTATAAAAATTAGCCCCCTCCGTGATCGAGCGATACCGGCGGGAATTAAATACGTCAATCACATTGAGTACTAACGTACCGTTGTTTTCGAGTATGTCTTTGCTGAGAGACAGATCTAATGTGGCAATGGCCTGGCGGGTTCCCTGTGGCGTTTTCTGGGGTGCTTCATAATTTCCCCGCCATTGAAAATCAGTGTTTTTAACGATCGTAAAGCGAGACGTCAGCCGTGTAAACCAACTATAGGTATCGCTCTGATAACTGGCATCGAGGTTACCCCCATTCGTAATAGCCCGAAAAAAATTAACGCTCCCGTCGAGTTTCCACCATTTATACAGAGCGTATGATCCGGCAAACTCGGCTCCATAAGAGTCTTCTGTAGCTAAATTCTCGGGTCTAGTAGTCGATTTACCCTGTTCATCGACCCGGCGGATTCGTATAATTTTTCCCGTTGTATGCCGGTAGTAAATCGACGAACTCATCGACCCTTTTTCTACGTATTTGATGTGACCAATCTCAAACGCATTCGTAAATTCAGGATTTAGATTGGGGTTACCACTGAAAAAGTTTCGGTTATCACTGAAGGTCATAAATGGACTCAAATCGTTGTATTGTGGCCGACGAACCCGGCGACTGTAACTAATCTGTAAAGCATGCTGGCGCGGCAGATCGTAGGTCGCGTGTACACTCGGAAACAGATTAGCATAACTACGAGGATTAATGTCGTTCGTTTGCTTTAGGGTCGTTGTTACATCGGTCCATTCGGATCGCAAACCCATTTGATAGGAGAACTTACGCACCTTATTACCGACGATTCCGTAAAGCGCATTTATTTTTTCGACGTATAGAAAATCATTGGTCAAGCCGGGCAATTGGGTCCAGCTATTATCAGAATTTTGCTGCGTAACGGTATAGTTGTTAGTCATATTCCGTGAACTCAGGCGCAGCCCCCCTTCTAACTTGCCATCTTTGGCAAATGGCTGAACATAATCAACCTGCACTAAAAGTTGTTTCTCGGTTTCGTCATTAATGGCCCGTTGCAACACGCTTGAAACACCTGACGGGCTACCGTCTAGCAGAAGTGTTTTCTGCGAAAAATATTGGTCTGACTTCTCCCAGTTGTCAAGATAGCGCACATCGGCGGTGAGTTCGTGCCCTTCGCGGGCAAATGTTTTTTTATAGCTTATAACGTATTCCGAATTCGGTTCGGTTTCGGTCTCGTCCTGGGTCCGGTTTATTATATTCGTCAAGACGTTATTTGTATTGATCTTATAATCCAGGTATTGAATATCTGAAAAGCGTTTGCCCTTACTGAGCCGCCAGGTATACGAGGCTGTCAGAATACTTTTTGGGCTAAAAAAGTAGTCAATACCGGCGCGGGCGTTATTATTCTGCCCTTTAAGGTTGCTCGTTGAGTTTTGCCGATAGGCAACCGTAGTATCATTACTATATGTTTCCTGATACAAAGAACTTCGGCCGGGTGTGTTTCTAAAGGAAGCCGTGTAATTGACGAAGAAATTCAGGTTTTTATGGCGGTAATTAATGTTGGCCGCTGCGCCAAAGTTGCTTGGATAGCCCGAAATCACATCAAATGAGCCATTGAATCCTTCTTTACGTTCTTTTTTGAGGACGATGTTAATAATGCCGCCCATACCTTCGGCTTCATACCGTGCAGATGGGTTTGTGATCACCTCAACCCGCTCAATCATACTGCCTTGCAGTTGTTGCAAGCCGCTTCCGCCCTTAAAACTCACCAGCCCGGAGGGTTTTCCATCAATCAGAATACGAACGCTGTTACTCCCGCGCAGGCTAACATTTCCATCACCATCCACGGCTACCGAAGGAATGTTTTTTAGAATATCAGAGGCTGTCCCTCCCGCATTCGCCAAGTCTTTGCCGACGTTAAATATCCGTTTGTCTAAGGCTAGTTCCATCTGGCTTTTTTCGCCTTTGACCACCACTTCATCCAGCCGTTTGGCACTCGCAACAAGAGCCAGTGTGCCAATCTGTTTATCCTGATCTCCGATTGTAAGGGCCGGAATAATTTTCTCCCGGTAAGACAAGACGCTGATTTTCAGATAGTATTTGCCAGGCTTAGTCTGGATAGCAAATGCCCCGGCTTCATCGGCAACGACGCCGGTTACCAAAGTAGAATCGGCAATTCGATGTAGAGAAATTGTGACAAAAGGAATCGGTGCTTTTTTTTCATCTACCAGCGTTCCCCGTATCCAGGCCATATGTGGCGGTGTGGTTGTCTGGGCGAACACTAGAACAGGAAAGAAAAAGAGGAAGAAAAACGTAAAGTTTGTAGAGGTATGATGCATAGTTGAGCAATTCGCTTCAGTCATTTCAGATCTGACAGGTAAAACCGTAGACACTACGCAAAGATATAAACGATGGTCATCTACCAGTCTTCAGCGTCAAAAACTACCATCAACTCCACTTGCTGGATAAGTTATAAGCTATCTTTCGTAACGTATACCCGAAAAAAGGCCAAGGACAAACAACTAGGTTTTCCCTTGACCTTCTTTCGGGTATATGATCTTTATCGTAATTCAGTTATTGGACAAACATCCATGTCGCTATAGTCCAGATTCTCACCGGCCATGCCCCAGATAAACGTATAGTTCGACGTGCCAGCACCGGAGTGGATCGACCAGTTGGGGGAAATAACTGCCTGTTCATTTTGCATCCAGATATGGCGGGTTTCCTGCGGCTCACCCATAAAGTGACAAACAGACTGCCCTTGAGGGATGTCGAAATAAAGGTACACTTCCATTCGCCGGTCGTGGGTGTGAGCGGGCATGGTATTCCAGACGCTACCCGCTTTCAATTCGGTCATGCCCATCTGCAACTGGCAAGTTGGAAGTACACTATTTACCAGTAATTTATTGATTATCCGATGGTTGGCTGTCTCCATGCTACCCAGCTCAACAACTTCGGCCTGCTCCCGCGACACTTTTCGGCTTGGATAGCTTCTGTGAGCCGGGGCCGAATTGAGGTAAAACTTAGCCGGATTACTGGCGTCATCTGACAGGAATTCAACCTGACGAGTACCCTGGCCAATGTATAAAGCTTCTTTTCGGGCCAGTTCAAACGTTTCACCATCGGCAATAACCCGGCCTGTTCCTCCTATGTTAATTATGCCCAATTCCCGCCGTTCCAGAAAGTAAGCGACCTTCAAATTTTCCGGCGTTTCTAATATAATAGATCCGTTAACAGGCATGGCGCCACCCGTAAGATAACGGTCGAAAAACGAGAGTACCCAGGGGCACTGATCTGCAACAAAAAGAGTATTTATCAGGAAATGCTGGCGTAGTTGAGCTGTATCCATCGCCTTTACCTCAGTAGGTGAAATGGCAAAACGGCTCTCAAATGAAGCTGTACTCATTGGTGTTCTAAGTTGTCAAGTGCATTAAAATGCAATAATGCAGGATTGCCTCCGCAGAAGTATCCTGTACTGGCAAGAAACTTAATTAATTTGAATCATTTTTTTAAAATCCAGGCTTACGGAAAGAGTTATAATCGGCCTGAACTTACCGCTATTTATAAATAGCAGTAAGTTTAGCTCAGATAAATACAAAAATAACAAATTCAGTTAATGTGCGCGACAACCTGTCAATTGACTTTGTTAGATAGATAATTCCTATATTTTTACAATAAAATCTGGCATTCATACTTTTCGGCAACGCTCCCGGCGACGTTTGCATAGAAAAAGCAATGCAATTGCTTCTATATGTGTTTTAATATATTGAAACTTATAAAATGGCTTAGTCAATGATTCAGGTTAACGAATTACCTGTTCCCAGAATAATGCCTAAGTCCTGCTAGTTATGACTGCTAAACTTACTCCCGAACACATCAGTCGCCGTCAATCCTATGGGGGCACGGTCAATATGTGCTCCAATCCGTTGGCTCCGCTTTATAAGCTTCAGTTCAATCCGAAAGATAAGACACCCAAGTATAAGCAAATCGTGCAGTCGGTCATCACCGATATAGAACGGGGCGTACTAAAGAACAATGAGCAGTTGCCGTCTATCAGTGAGTTGAGTGTCGAATATTATCTGGCCCGCGATACCGTTGAGAAAGCATACCGCGAGCTTCGGGAAATGGGTTACATTACGTCGGTGCAGGGTAAAGGTTATTATGTACAGGCGGGTACGAATACCAAGCTAAAAATCCTGCTCGTTTTTAATAAACTCAGTTCATATAAGAAAATAATTTATTACGCTTTTCTCAAAGCCCTCGGCGACAAAGCCACGGTCGACTTGCAGATTCATCATTATAATGCGCGTCATTTTCAGGAGATAATTGAGAAAAACCTGGGCAAATA
>JANXVQ010000031.1 GCA_025351545.1 Spirosoma sp. | reverse complement strand
TTCCGCAAACATTTATCCCCGTCAAATCGCCCGCTGAAGCAGGTTTTTCAGCCGACCGACTGAAACGGTTAGATACCTGGCTACAGGGATTAATCGACAAAGACATCGCACCAAATGCCGTGACGTTTGTAGCGCATCGCGGCAAGATCGTGCATTATAAAGCGTTCGGATACAGTAATTTAGAAAAGAAAACTCCACTAAAACGCGACGATCTGTACCGCATTGCATCACAGTCTAAAGCCATCACAACGACAACGTTGATGACGTTGTACGAAGAAGAAAAGTTTTTGTTAGACGATCCGATCTCTAAATATATCCCGGCGTTCAAAAACCCGAAAGTGCTGGTTAAATACGACAAAAAAGACCCGATTGGCGGCAGTTTTGATACACGTCCCGCAAAAGGTGAAATTACGATTCGGCAGTTACTGAGCCATAACGCAGGCATTCCTTATGAGCACCCGCTGGACCAGCGACCAGAATTTAAACTACCGTTTTTCAACTCGACTGAGCCGGATAAACTCGAAGACGTAATTAACAAACTTGCGAAACGTCCCTTATTGCGCGATCCCGGCACGGACTCCACCGGCGCGGGTTTTACCTACGGCCTCAACATTGATATTATTGGGCGATTGATTGAAATTCTGTCTGGTAAACCGTTCGATGTAGCCATGCGCGAACGGGTGCTGGAGCCACTCGGTATGGTTGACACTTATTTCTATTTACCCGACAATAAAGCCAGTCGTTTGGTAGAGTTGTACAGCAAGTCAAGCATGGATAAACCCTTGACGTTGCATACGAATGAGGCTTACCGAAATTTTGCCACATCGGGTGCCAAAACGTTTTTCTCAGGAGGAGCTGGCTTAGTCAGTTCGGTAGACGATTACGCCAAACTTTGCCAGATGCTGCTCAATGGCGGCACGTTTAACAACAAAAGAATTCTGGGAAGGAAAACAGTTGAGATGATGCTTCGGAATCAAATTGGCGCGGCCGAAGTCTGGGATAGAAAAGATAAGTTTGGCCTTGGCTTTCAATTGATAACCGAGAATTCGCACTACGGCGATCAGGCCACGCCGGGTTCATATACGTGGGGAGGCATGTACTGTTCCGAGTTCACCATCGACCCAAAAGAAGAACTTATCCTGCTAATTTTTACGAACGTACAACCCTACGCCTACTACGGCGATTTCGTGAAAAAATTCCGAATTGCAGTCTATCAGGCGTTGGAGTAACCACGGGATTACGACACCTTTCGTTATGTATAGACTATATACCGCCAATTTTTATGATCCATATGATTGTCAAACAAATTGAAATTATAATGCAAACTTGATTCGTGTTTGCCAACACCGTTATTAAATCATGCCTGCTCATAAAAATCAGCCGGTCCGCCGGAGCGGCTCTATTGGTTATTAATCAGTCACTAAAATCGAACTGTTATGAATCCGCAAAAAACCGCCGTTGTTTTGATTGAGTATCAAAATGATTTTACATCGCCGGGTGGCAGCCTGCACGACGCCGTCAAAGGTGTAATGGAATCTACCAATATGCTGGCTAATTCGCTCGACCTTGTCGCAAAAGCTCGCGAAGCTGGCGCAGTAGTCATTCATTCGCCAATTAGTTTTCAGGAGGGCTATTTTGAAATCACGAAGCATCCGTATGGCATTCTGAAGGGCGTAGTGGATAGCAAATCATTTCGCAAAGGCTCATGGGGCGTTGACATTACTGACTCAATGACTCCACAGCCCGGCGATATTGTGCTGGAGGGCAAGCGTGGTTTAGACGCTTTCGCCAGCACAAATCTCGATTTTATTCTCCGAAGTAAAGGCATTGAAACCATTGCACTGGGTGGCTTTTTGACCAACTGCTGCGTGGAATCTACAATGCGGTCGGGCTACGAAAAAGGATTTGAGGTAATTACCCTCACCGACTGTACAGCCACACTTAGTGAGGAAGAACAAGCTTTTGCCTGCGCTAAAAACTTCCCGATGTTTTCAAAACCTATGACCCATAACCAGTTTTTAGACGAACTGACAGGTGAAGTAGAAACTCGTGGCTATTCAGCCTGAATCGCGTGTCAATTTCATGAATATATTGATAGAACCGGTCTGCTCCGACAAGCGAACCGGTTTTGTTTTATCATTTATTCCTGCCGGTCGTTATTTACTTTTGCAGTGAAC
>JANXVQ010000029.1 GCA_025351545.1 Spirosoma sp. | reverse complement strand
CGGAATAGGTTTTACCAACGTCCACATCGGCCATCCATCCTTGTCTTGCCCATCGAATGTGTAATAACCTGCTGAACTCAACACCCGGCAAACTGCTATATGCATCAGATCTTGTTTGGCTTCTTTTGAAAATCGTTTCGGCCCCGTACCAAGTTCTTGTACGCCAATTAGAAACAAAACAGCGTTAAGGTCGGCAGGACGTTTCCCAACCAGACTTTCTATCTGATTAAGTAAACTCTGCCACGATTTATCTATACTTTCTTCGTTCACAACGCTCATCCGATTATTCTTCTCCCTAAATTACAACGTTTTATTTTATCTAACGAATGCTCACCATGTTTCGGTTTATTCGTACGCTTGCCACCGATTTTGTCGATCTTATATTCCCTACCTTATGCCTCGGATGCAACCAATCGTTGGGAGCAAATGAGAAAATTTTATGTACGAAATGTCGAATCAACCTACCCGAGACTAGCCAGCACAAAGAGCCTTACGACCTGAATCTCCTCAATAAGTTTGCCGGAAAAGTACCCATTCAATTTTTAGCTTCTTATGTTTATTTTACAAAAGGAGGGATTGTACAAAAACTAATTCATGGTATTAAATATAAAGGTCAAAAGGAAGCAGCAAAAGAGGTGGCTAACTGGTATGGTCACCAGTTATTGGTGGAGAGCAAACTGATTGGTAAAATAGACGTAATAATTGGCGTTCCGTTACATAAGAGCCGACTGCAACAGCGAGGCTATAATCAGGCCGACTGGATTGCTGAAGGGCTATCTGAAGCACTTAACGTGCCAATGCGAACAGATGTTCTGATGCGTAATAAATTTAAAGAATCACAGACTCGTAAGAATCGACTGGAACGGTGGGAAAATGTAAAAACAGTCTTTACCGTGAATAACCACAATGAGATTAAAGACAAAAATATCATCCTTGTCGATGATGTATTAACTACTGGTTCAACCATCGAGGCCTGCGCAATCGAGTTATTGCGGGCGGGTTGCAAGTCGGTGGGTGTGCTAACATTGGCAGCTACACATCGATAGCGGGAAGTTTATGGGCCGGTCTCACAACTGTATATCAGACAAACATAAGCGGTCATCCATTTCTGGATGACCGCTTATGTTTAGTATTCCGTAAATCTATTTGTTTCGGCCAACGCCAATCATTGCACAACGGAAACCAATCATAGCCGTAGCAGAATCCTGTGCCAAAAACCGGCGCGTACCGGGCGATAACCAATACGCTACATCACTCCAGGAACCGCCTTTGTAAACCCGCAGTTTATCATCAATCAACGACTGCTTATTCTTGGAGTCATAATTCTTGGCATCATCCATATATCCGTTCCGACGAACTGGATTTAAATCGTTTACATCCTGATAAGATAACGGACGATAGACATCCATTACCCATTCACTAACGTTACCAGCCATATTATATAAACCAAAATCATTTGCCGGATAAGAATAAATCTCAGCCGTGATAATGGCACCATCATTAGACCGGCCAGCAATACCTGCGTAGTCACCGCGCCCACGTTTGAAGTTAGCTAGCATTTGACCTTGTTTTCGGCCTTTCTTAGGGTTTCGTACCGACGAACCATCCCACGGATAAATCCGCTGATTGATCTGGTTCTCGTCCATGTATTGTGTTCCAATAAGAGCTTTAGCGGCATATTCCCACTCGGCTTCAGTTGGTAGCCGGTAATCAGGTAAAATCATGCCGCTTTCGAGGCTTGGTTTCGCTGGGGCGGTAGAGGTTGCTTCGGCTAAAGCTGGTTCAGCCTCTTTTTTGGATTTCCGTTTCAGCGAAAAACCACCTTTCTTTTTCTTTTCGCCACCACCTTTTGCCAACTCGTTATTTACGGCATTTGACCGCCAGGTAGCATAATCAGTTGCCTGCTCCCATGATACGCCTACAACCGGATAATAACGGAAAGCAGGATAACGAAGATATTGTGTTACATAAGAGTCATTAAACGAAAGCGGATTTGACCAAACCGTTGTATCAGGAAGAGCCCTGGTGACTACTTCTTCGGATGAGTCGCGCGAAATCGCGTTCAAATATTCGAGATAGTGAACATTGGCCATCTCCGTTTCATCCATATAAAATGATTGAATAGAAACGGTCCGTTCGCGGTTATCCCGGCTGTTCATAACATCTTCTTCCAGGGCACCCATTGTGAATCGGCCGCCTTCGATAAAGACGAGGTTTGGACCAGCTTTTTGGCCCGCAAATTTCTTAACCTGGAAACCGTCTTTCTGGTTGTAAGCAATCCCCGTCGCCGTACTTTTCTTACCAGGCTGCACACTGGTCGGGTGCTTGGACTTGCAAGATGCCAGGGCCGCCGTGGCCAGCAGTATAAAAGCCGCTCGTTGCAGGTGATACTTTTGAATCATTGCTCTATTTTGTGTAAAACGTAGGTGCAAAAATCGTAATTAATTCGTCAACGCGCCCATTATTTCGTCCAATTGCTCGACAGAAAAAACGTCCGAATGCGTAAAAACAGGACGTCCCTTCGATTCTTTCAGCGAACATCGGGTCGGGTTCCGCTTGATGTGCTCAATTACCTTGCCAAATTGATCGGACTTAAAGAAGTCATCGTTCCCGTTAGAAACGAAGTACCCTTTCAGGATATTATTCTTAAGCGTCAGTTTTTCAAGGTATAACTGCTCAGCCTTCCAGCGAACATTAACCATTTTAATGAGGTTTTCGACCTCTTACGGCATTGGTCCGAATCGGTCGAGCACTTCCTGTCGAAATGCCTGC
>JANXVQ010000027.1 GCA_025351545.1 Spirosoma sp. | reverse complement strand
TGACCAAGGGCGCTCTGCACGATATACTGGCTGTCTGCCAATTTGTAGATACTGGCGGGGCGCCCTTGGTCACCATCATCGTTTGACCCGTTTCTTCGGTTAAAATCGTGAGCCGTTTACGGATAAAATCATACGGAATCTCATCGACACGCGGATAGCTGGAAATATCGGCAGCGACAAAGGAGACAATAGCGATATCGATGGGATTGCGAAACCCCTGTTGCAACTGTGCATTGACCTTGGCCAGCAACCCGGCGCGTGGCGAAACCTGCCCGTTGATGTCGATGATCCGGTCTACTTTAACGGCACCTTCGGTTAACGTACCGGTTTTGTCGGAGCAGAGTACGTTCATGCTGCCCAGGTTTTCGATCGACGATAACCGTTTGACAATCACCTGTTTCGTGGCCATGCGACTGGCTCCTTTGGCCAGATTGATGCTGATGATTGCGGGTAATAGCTGAGGTGTTAAGCCTACGGCAATGGCCAGCGAAAACAGGAATGCATCCAGCACGGGCTTGTGCAAAAAGACGTTAATGGCAAAAATAAGGAACACCAGCACCAGCGTTATTTCCATGAGCAGATAGCCAAACCGGCGGATGCCATGCTCAAAATCGGTTTCGGGAGCGGGCGCATTGATCCGTTCGGCAATATGTCCTAACTCAGTGTTTATGCCCGTATGAACCACCACCGCCGTTCCGCTGCCGCTAACCACGCTGGACCCCATAAACAACGTATTCTGACGTTTTGCCAGGGGCGTTGTCTCATCCAGCCGACAGGGTTGTTTGTCGACCGGAAAGGTTTCGCCGGTCAGGGTCGCTTCATTGATGAACAATTCATTAGACGACAATAAATAGCAGTCGGCGGGTACTAAATCACCCGAACATAACGAGAGTATATCTCCCGGTACGAGCTGTTCATCCGGCAACTCCTGCTTTTTTCCATCCCGAAGAACAATTGTTTTGGCAACCACAATCGACTGTAATTGCTTCATCGCGTTGGACGCCCCGCGTTCCTGCCAGAAACTAAGCAGTCCACTGATCAGGATGATAATCAGGATAATAACGGCATCGGTAATGTCATGTAAGAAAAAAGACAAGATAGCCGCAGCGATCAGGATAAGGGAAATCGGACTGTTGAATTGACGAATGAATATCCCGAAAGCCGACGTTTGGTCTTTTGGGGCAATTAAATTGAGCCCCGTGGTCTGCTGGATTTTTTGTGCTACGGCCTGACTCAAGCCCGTTTCGAGGGTGTTGAGCCGGGTCAGTACGTCCGTAGCGGATAACGCCCAGAAGGCCGATAAATTTTTGTCAGTCGAACTGGTTTTTTGGGCATTGGTCATAACTGACTAGTTGATTTAGGACGTAATGCATCGAAATAGGTATAGCCGGGCTAAATCGACAAGCGCTGTCCGGATTGGCGTTTGTCAGGAAGTCCGCCAGCGTCTAACCAGTTTTTCTGATTCTACCGCCCAAAATGTAAGGCTGGAAACGGCCAGCGTTATACCTAATTCAGCTAGCGTCAAGGGCTGGGTGCTGAAGAGGTTGTTGAAAAAGGGCGTATAGATAATCAGCAGTTGGAAAATTATCGACAATCCCACTGCTCCTAACATCGGTTTGTTGGAAAACAGGCCAATGCTGAAAACTGATTCCCGCCGGGAACGTATCGCCAGAGCATTGCCCAATTGGCTGAAGCAGAGAACGGTAAAGGTCATAGTTTGCCAGTGACCGACTCCGCTGCGAATGGACCAGGCCTCAAGGCCGATAGTGGATGCACCAATCAGCAACCCGACCCACAAAATGAACCACCCTAGTCCATCCGCAAAAATGGTTTGTCTCGGGTCGATGGGTGGCCGTTTCATGCTGTTCTTGTCGGAGGGTTCGTAGGCCAGTGCCAGACCGGGTAAACCATCGGTTAACAGGTTGATCCACAAGATGTGAATGGCCAGTAAGGGGATGGGTAACCCGAAAAAAGGCGCTAAAAAGATCGCCCAGATTTCGCCCGCGTTGCCGGACATGATGTAGCGGATGAACTTCAGAATATTGTCGAAGATGCGTCGCCCGTGTTTCACCGCTGTTACGATGGTTGCGAAGTTGTCGTCCAGCAAAATCATGTGTGCGGCTTCTTTGGATACCTCCGTGCCCGTAATGCCCATTGCAATGCCAATGTCGGCATTTTTAAGAGCTGGCGCGTCGTTTACGCCGTCGCCGGTCATTGCCACAAACTGATGCCTGGCCTGCAACGCGCTGATAATCCGCAGCTTCTGTTCAGGATCGACCCTGGCATAGACGCGCACTTTTTCTACGATGGCATCGAACGAAGATTCATCCAGTTTTGCCAGTTCTGTTCCGGTAAGTACTAAATCATCGACCGACGAAATGATGCCCAGCGTTTTGGCTATGGATGTTGCAGTCAGTTTGTGGTCGCCGGTAATCATCACGGCAATGATACCGGCGGCTTTGCATTCGGCAACGGCCTGCCGGGCTTCGTCGCGGGGCGGGTCGATCAATCCGGCAAACCCAATAAAGGTCAAGCCAGATTCTACGGTGGCGGGAACTATGTTTGGGGGCAGTTCGGGCAGTAGCTTACCGGCGTATCCCAACATCCGGTAGCCTTGTTCGGCCATTGCGTCGACGCGCTGTCGCAGGTCGGGAATGTCAGCTTTTTGCCCCGCATCTAGCTGGTCGAACAATACCCCAACGGCCCCTTTGGTGATGCATAGAATGCCCTTCGGGGTTTGATGGAGCGTAGTCATACACTTGCGGTTTGAGTCGAAGGGAAGTTCGGCAATGCGCGGAAATCGGGTTTCTTGGGCCGTTCGCATGTACTCTTTCTCTTCAGCATACTGAACCAGCGCCACTTCGGTCGAGTCGCCAAGCCAGTTGTCTTTGTCATCTTTTACTACGTCGTTGTTGAGGGCCATTGCCGTCAGCAGTCCATTGCTATTTTCTAAAATAGGAAGTGTAAACGCTGGCGATTCGTAGATTTCCTGCACCGTCATTTTGTTGAGTGTCAGGGTGCCCGTTTTGTCGGTACAGATGTAGGTGACCGACCCCAGCGTTTCTACGGCGGGCAACTTACGAATAAGCGCGTGGCTTTTTACCAATCGTTTCGCACCCAGCGCCAGGGCAATTGTGACCACGGCGGGCAGGGCTTCGGGAATGGCGGCAACAGCCAGTGAGATGGAAACCAGCAGTAAATTCAGCAGCGGCTCGCCACGAAGCCAGCCAATACCAAAAAAGATAATACAAAGCACCAGAACAGCCGCCGACAGCCATTTTCCAAATACCGCCAATCGTTTCTGGAGAGGTGTTGTGGTTTCGTCGGTCTGAATGAGTGTGGCAATCCGCCCCAGTTCGGTGTTCATGCCCGTGGCGACAACGTAGGCTGTGGCCCGGCCATTGGTCACGAACGTACCTTTATAGCCCATATTCAACCGATCTCCGAGCGGATAATCGCCCTTGGGGAGTACGTCCGGCGTTTTCTCGACGTTGGTTGATTCGCCCGTCAGCGACGACTCATCTACTTTGAGCGCGTGCGTTTCAATAAATCGAACATCGGCAGGAATGATCGTGCCCGCTTCCAGCAACGTAACGTCGCCGGGCACCAGGTCGGACGTATCCACTTTAGTGGCCTTATTATTTCTAAGCACCTGCGCCTGGCTGG
>JANXVQ010000018.1 GCA_025351545.1 Spirosoma sp. | reverse complement strand
TGGAATAGTGTGTTAGGAACGCCCTCACTTCGACGCATTGCTAATCGTATGGTCGGTTTCCACCCCGACCGGACAATGCCGATGATGGGCAAGACGACACTAAAAAATTGGGTCGAGAGCAGAGGGCAAGGGGCAACCAATAAGGCAATAAAACATGGTCGTACACTGCTCCTTTTCTGCGACGAGTTTACCAATTACAATGATGTTGAAGTTGGGCAAAAAGCGATTCAGTTATTCGAGCGACTGGGTTACAAAGTTATCATTCCTCAACACGGAGAAAGTGGGCGGGCAGCCTTGTCGAAAGGCATGTTGAAATACGCTAAAACGCTGGCAGAAAAGAATATTCGCCTGTTAAAAGACATAGTTTCTACCGAAACCCCATTAGTTGGTCTGGAGCCATCGGCTATTCTGACGTTCCGCGATGAATATCCCGATTTAGTTGATGAGTCGCTTATAGATGACGCTAAACGCATTGCCGAAAATACACTGACGTTCGAGGAGTTTATAGCCCGTGAAATAGAAGCCGGACACATCAAATCGGAGCAGTTTACGACTGAAACCCGGCTTATTAAACTACACGGTCACTGTCAACAGAAGGCAGTATCGTCGCTGGTGCCGGGCAAAAAGGCATTGTCATTACCTGCTAATTATACAGTACAATTAATTCCATCCGGTTGCTGCGGTATGGCCGGTTCCTTCGGGTATGAAGCCGAACATTATGAAGTTTCGATGAAAGTGGGCGAACTGGTTTTGTTTCCTGCCGTTCGTCAACTGCCCGATGGCGTGATTATTGCCGCCCCCGGCACATCATGCCGCCATCAAATTAAGGACGGCACAAATCGCAAATCGCAGCATCCTGCTGAAATTTTATTTGACGCCTTACTGGAGTCTTAACACTTCAGATAAAATATATATTATTTTATATAAATAGCTACATAGATAGTAGGCATAACTTTTGCTCCATACAATTATGAAGCAAAAGTTATTATGGGAAACACTCTACGGTTACTAGTTCTGTGTATATTATCGCCAATACTTGTTCTGGCTCAACAATCGTTTCCTTCTACCCTGCCACTGTGCGCTACCGCCGACCTGACAGAAGCCCAGCGTAAAGAGCTTAATATACAAGCAACACAGGCGCTTGCTCAGAAGCGAGCTGCAAATGCAGCTTTTGCCAGTGTAACGTATGTTCCTATCCGACCGCACATTCTTCGCCGAAGCGACGGAACCGGTGGTATGACGCTTGCGAGTATAAATCAGGTGATTGCTATCACAAATAGTTATTACCTGCTCAATGGCTATGGTATCCAGTTTTACTTCTGTGGCACCTCTCCCGATTATGTCGATAATGATACTGAATACAACAGTTTCAGCGATGAAACTGCCGTAACTCAGGGTCATGATGTGACGAATGCCATGAATCAGTATTACGTCAATTCATTCCAGTCAGGTGCGGGCGGTTATGCTTATTATCCGGAAAATAGCCTCGTAACAACTCGGTCTTTTATCCTTAATGAGGTTGGTAATGAAGATGATATGGGCAATCGCCTGATACCACACGAATTAGGGCATAACTTTAACCTTTTACATACGTTCGGACAATCAGGGCCCTACACTAACGAGTTAGTTACACGGGATGCGGGTGCAAACTGCACTACACAGGGCGATTATATATGCGATACACCTGCTGACCCCTACAATAAACCGGGAGCCAGCCTGTCCACCGTGGGTGGTTGCATATATTACAACCCAAACAGTTCGGCCCGCGATGCCAACAATCAGGCTTATGTACCATCGGTAGAAAATATCATGTCATATTATTTTCCCTGCACGCATACCTTCACAGCAGGGCAATATGATCGTATGCAGGCAGGATTGGCGCTTCGTCAAACGCATACAGCCTATTCCATAAACTGCCCGCCAACCCTTGTTTCTACGCCAACAAACGTAACCGCTACCACCCAGAATGGCAATGTGCTGATAACCTGGCAAGATAATGCTGCGAACGAAATGGGTTATTTTGTTGAACGTTCATTATCATCCACATCAGGCTTTTTACCCATTGGCGGGGTAGGCCCGAATACTACTATATTTGCAGATCTCAAAACAGCTCCAACCACAATCTACTATTATCGCGTTCGGCCGTCGAATGCCACTACAACTGGAATAAGTCAGGTCATTACCATTCAAACGCCAGCTTGCCATCCGGCTTATACATACGCCTGTGCATACCCGATTGGGCTGGCGAGTCTGTCAGTAAACAATATTTCGTTAAGCCAGAATTCAGGTTGTTCGCCCAATGGCTACGGGACATTTGCCACATCGACAACTGTTCTGGCGGGCCAATCTTATCCCATATCAGGTACGTTGCTCAGTCAATCATACCCGGAAGGCATAACAGTATGGGCCGATTTGAATCATAATGGCAACTTTGAAACATTTTTGGGTGAACGTCTGTTTCAAACGTCTTCTACTACAGTCGGTCCGTTTTCCGGTAGCCTGTCTTTGCCTTCCTGGCTCCTTTCGGGCCCATTACCCATTCGGATTGTTACGGCTTACAGTACAATTCCTACCGATCCTTGCGGCACCTATTCGCACGGAGAGACAGAAGATTACGTACTGAATGTAGTTCCTACCGCCGATCTCAGTTTATCCCTGCAAGTCAACAACCGAACACCAGCCACCAGTGTGCCCATTAGTTACTCCTTAACAATACGAAACGATGGACCGGATGATGCAACTGGTATCAGTTGGCAAAACCGACTACCCCCTAATTTAAGTTTTGTAAGCGGTGGTGCGAATATTGTTAACTCCGGCACTGCCGTGAGTGGCAGCAATTTGTCGCTCGTTACTGGTGCGTCGGCTACGTTTATTTATCAACTGCAACCAACTCAACCAGGTACATTTATTAATGCGGCCCAAATCCTGACCAGTAACCTGCCCGATCCAGACAGTCAGCCAGGTTCAGGCACCGGCGATGGGCAAGATGATGAAGCATCAGTCGATATTCGCAGCGCGGCCAGTAATACAATGTATGTTTCGCCCAATCCGAATCAAACACTCTTGCCGCCTGTTTCGCCGAATCAGCCAGCACCCGACCCGGCCAAAGCTGATTTGTCGCTGGCAATGGCCGTTAATCAACGCATATCTTTATTGGGTCAACCCGTAACCTTTACCGTCACGGTCAGCAATGCGGGAGGATTAACCGCTACAAATATTATTGTGCGCGATACATTACGGGGATTAACATTCGCATCATCATCCTCAGGCATGAGTGTAGTGGGCACTGGCAGTGGCTATACGATTATTGGAGGGACAATTGCATCACTGGTAGCAGGAGCCGCAACACGGCTGGTTTTTTCGGCGATGACCACCGCTACCGGTCATATAACAAACGTAGCTCAGATATGGTCAGCAGATCAGCCTGACCCCGATTCAAAACCGGGATCTGTAACACCAACAGCCAATAACCTCAACGGCGAGGATGATGTTGCCTGGATTGACCTCCGCATAAGTTTGCCTTAACTTGTCAGAAAAAAGCTATTTCTCGAATGGCCATTGTTTTCTAACACCAGACGATATCAGAAAAGCTACTCCACCTAAACCAATAACGGCCATACCCGAGAGCATAAATGTCAGGCCGGTAGAGAAAAAGATAAATAACCATACACCAATTGCCAGCAAGATTGGCAACGGATAAAGCGGCATCCGAAATGGAAACTCAGAGACCGCCCGTCGGCGATGGAGTAACATCAGCCCAACGGCTTGCCCGACAAATTGTATGACAATCCGCATGGCAAGAATACCCGTAATAACATCGCCCAGCCGGAACAGCAGACTGAACACAAAACCCAGTCCACCCAGAAAAAGCAGCGATACATATGGGAACTGACGGGTTGGATGCAGTTTGGCGAAAATCCGAAAAAACTGCCCATCGACCGCAGCAGCATAAGGCACCCGTGAATACCCGAGCAAGACTGCAAACAACGACGAGAAAGCAACCAGCAATACCAGAACCGTTGCCAATTGGGCAGCACCAGGGCCATAAAGCGTTTCAACAAACGTGCTGACAATGAAGTTGCTGTTTTGGGCAATCTGCCAGGGAACTACGCTTATAACACTCAGGTTCATAAGCAAATACAGTCCCGCAATACCCACAATGGAGATGAATATGCTGGCCGGGATATTGCGCGTTGGCCGCTGAATTTCACCGCCCAGGTGGCAAACATTATAATACCCTAAATAACAGTAAATCGTTTTGACAGATGCCTGGCCCAAGCCAGCCGCCAGCAATCCTCCGCTGACAGAACCGATTGACTGAAATGTGTCGGCTAGTGGAATTCGGGCATTGCTCAATCCACCAACAATTATCCAGCCAAGTGTCAGCAAAACGGCGCCCCACATGATCAACCCAATTTTACCAATCGAATCAATCTTCCGGTATAGCAATGCAATGATAATCAGCACAACACCGCCCGAAATGCCTTTACGCTGCCACTCCTCCAGGGGCATTAGGTAAGATGCATATTGGGCAAACCCGATAGCGCCGGACGCGATAACCAGCGGAGCCTGAATAAGCGTTTGCCAGACATATAAAAATGACAACAGCCGACCCCAACGCCGTTCACCGTACGAAATTTTCAGGAAGTTGTAGCTCCCACCGGCCTGCGGAAAGGCGGCACCTAACTCAGCCCATACAAATGCATCAATCAGCGATACAAATGCGCCTAATACCCAGGCCCATAGAAAAAGAGAACCGCCCAAGGTCTTGATAACCAACGGCAATACGACAAAAGGGCCAATACCAACCATGTCGATCATATTCAAGGCGGTGCCTTGCAAGAGCGTTAACCGGCGGGGTAGAGCGGTCGTTGATGGGTCGGGAAGTTGATCGAAGGAGGTAGCGGTACTCAATAGCGTACTGGATAACAGGCTTTTCACAGTAGTCAGCTCGTTCGATT
>JANXVQ010000960.1 GCA_025351545.1 Spirosoma sp. | reverse complement strand
ATAACATTTGCCATCTGGGTGGTGAAATTCAGCGGCCAACGCGCAATATTCCGATTAGCATGTTCATCTCCGTTGTGGGTATTGCCGGACTGTACTTGCTTATGAATCTAAGTGTAATAAGCGTGGTGCCCTGGCAGATTGCCCAAAATAGCAACTTCATTGTCAGCACGTTTGTCGAAACGCTTTATGGCCCTGGTGCAGCCCAATTGGCAACGGCTCTCGTGTTGCTAGTTGCTTTTTCGTCATTGTTTGCGGTCTTGCTTGGGTATTCGCGGGTGCCTTATGCCGCTGCGGTCGATGGGCAATTTTTCCGAATTTTCGCCAAACTGCATCCAACCCGCCAGTTCCCTTATGTATCGCTGCTTTTTCTGGGTGGACTGGGTTTTGTGTTCAGTCTGCTGTTTCGGTTGGGCGATGTTATTACGGGTATTCTTGCCATGCGGATTGTCGTGCAGTTTGTTGGGCAGGCCATTGGACTGATGTTACTCCATCGCCGACGGGCGGCTTCTGAGTTTCCGTTTCGAATGCCGCTTTATCCGTTGCCGGTCTTGCTGGCAATTGGTATATGGTTATTTATATTTTTTTCCACCGGCCTAACATTTATGCTCTCGGGTATGACTGTTATTGGTTTAGGTGGTGTCGCCTTTCTGATATCGGCTGGTGTTCGAAAACAATGGCCATTTGAAAAATAGATTTTTTCTGGACAAGTCAGGGCAAACTTATACGAAGGTCTACCCAGGCAACATCATCCTCGCCATTGAGATTGTTGGCAGTTGGCGTTACTGAGCCTGGTTTTGAATCGGGGTCAGGCTGATCTGCTGACCATATCTGAGCTACGTTTGTTATATGACCGGTGGCGGTGGTTATCGCCGAAAAAACCAGCCGTGTTGCAGCTCCTGCTGGTAATGAAGCAACCGTTCCTTCAATAATCGTATAACCACTGCCGGTACTCACCACAGCTATACCTGAAGGTGATGAAGAGAAGGTTAACCCCCGTAATGTATCACGCACGATAATATTTGTAGCTGTTAAGCCCCCCGCATTGCTGACCGTGACGGTAAGCGTTATTGGTTTGCCCAACAAAAGTGTGCGTTGATTAACGACTATTGACAGTGATAAATCAGCTTTATTAGGATTGGGTGCTGGCTGATTCGGCGAAACAGGCGGCAAGGGCGTTTGATTCGGATTGGGCGAAACATAAACCGTGCTACCACTAACCACTGTACGAATATCAACTGATGCTTCATCATCCTGCCCATCGCCTGTGCCCGACCCCGGCTGGCTGTTCGGATCGAGCAGGTTACTGGTCAGAATTTGAGCCGCATTGATAAATGTACCCGATTGGGTTGGTTGTAGTTGATAGACAAACGTAGCCGAGGTGCCGTTAACGAGCGATAAATTGCTACCACCAACGGCAGTGCCGGAGTTAATAATACTGGCATCGCCACTGACGAAGCTTAAATTAGAGGGTAGTCGGTTTTGCCAACTGATACCCGTTGCATTATCTGGTCCGCCGTTTCGTATGGTTAAGGAGTAACTAATGGGCTGATTGATCGCTGGCGTTCGGTTGTTGATTTGCAACGATAGGCTGAGGTCGGCGGTAGGGGGTATTGGACTAACTACATTCAGTACATAATCTTCCGTCTCTCCATAAGAATAGGTGCCGCAAGGATTACTTGGGATAACTTCGTAGGCCACAACTACCCGGATGTTTAATAGACCTGATGCTAAACCAGTGGGCAACGTGAGTGCTCCTGAAAACTGGCCAGTTACCGTGTTGGGCGTTTGGAACAGGTTTTCGCCTTGACTTGTATCAAATCTGCCATCATGATTCAAATCTGCCCATATCGTTACACCTTCCGCGTACGATTGACTGAGCAGCGTTCCTGACAATGAGTAGGATTGTCCTGCCGTAACGGTTGCCGAAGTTGCACTAAATACGCCGTAACCATTGAGTGAACAGCCAGAATTCTGGCTCAACACAATACCATTTATAATCAGACCCGACAACCCGTCGCCGTATGTGCAGGCGGAGGTAAACATATAATTTGGGTGACAGGCGGCTGTTCGGATAGTAATTACCTGACTTATGCCCGTTGTCGTTGAATTTGATGGCCGAATCCGGTAGTAATAAACAGTATAAGCGGTTGTTTTATTATCCGTGAATGTTGTTGAATTTGGTCCGACACCACCAACTGCCAAAAAGCCTGATGTAGGTGATAATGAACGCTCAATAAAATAGCCCATTTCGTTCGTGGCATTATCTTGCCAGGTTACCAGCACATTGTCATTCTGAATTGCCGCCGTCACGTTTGTCGGCGTCGAAACAAGGGTTGGCGGGCAGTCTAAGGAATAGGCCGTGTGCGTTTGCCGCAGGGCCAATCCCGCCTGCATACGATCATATTGCCCTTGGGTGAAGTTATGTGTACAGGGAAAATAATACGACATGATATTTTCTACCGACGGCGTGTAAGCCTGATTATTGGCATCGCGGGCCGAACTGTTTGGGTTGTAGTATACGCAACCACCCACGGTGGATAGGCTGGCTCCCGGTTTATTGTATGGGTCAGCAGGTGTATCGCATATATAATCCCCCTCCGTGGTGCAGTTCGCACCCGCATCCCGTGTGACTAACTCGTTAGTAGACGACCCTGATTGTCCAAACGTATGTACAAGGTTAAAGTTATGCCCTAATTCATGTGGTACCAGACGATTACCCATATCATCTTCATTACCAACCTCATTGAGGATAAAAGAGCGAGTTGTTGCGAGATTATTTCCCGGATAATAGGCATAACCACCTGCACCTGAAGCGAATGAATTAACATAATACTGATTCAGTGCATTCGACACATCGTGGCCTTGGGTTATTGCGGTCTCGTCACTGAAACTAGTATACTGCGCATCATTATTTACATAGTCGGGCGAGGTGCCACAGAAATAAAACTGGATGCCATAGCCATTGAGCAGGTAATAATTATTTGTGATAGCAATTACCTGATTTATGCTGGACAGCGATATACCACCAGTTCCATCGCTTCGGCGAA
>JANXVQ010000016.1 GCA_025351545.1 Spirosoma sp. | reverse complement strand
GTGAAGCAATTGGTTCCAGTTTGTACCTGCCACGTGCCGTCTGCCTGACTATGCTGAATGCTGCCAACTGTCTGATTAAACAGGGGCTTAATGCCAAAGTGCTCGGCATAGCGTTCGAGGTATTCGACAAACTGCAACCGCGAAACATAGGTAGGATAATCGACCGGAAAGGGAATGTGTGGGAGGTCCGAGTATTCTTTAACCGTGTGTAAATGGAGCCGGTCATAGTGATTTCGCCAGGAAAGGCCAATGTGCTCGCTCGCTTCCAAAATTATATATGGCAACTTTCGGTGCGCTAATTGACCGGCAATTGCCAGCCCGGCCGGTCCCGCCCCAACAATGATAGTCTGTATTGTTTGTGGTTCGTAGCTCATGCCGGGTTGCCAGTAAGGTTGTCATTTATAGTGATCCATCGGTCGCGTTTTGGTGGGCCGGTTGTGTACAACCGTAGACACATACTACTATAAACGACAACCAATTAACTTATTTTACACGTATCCAGGTTTGGGTTTTGCCAAAAAGTGAGATGCCCACATAGCCGCGAACATTAAGCGTGTTCGGGTCTTTAAGGGTCATTTTGCAATTGTATTCTTTCCCATCCTCGGGGTTATAAATCTTGCCATCGCTCCAGACATTTCCACCGTCATACTTGAAGTTATACATTAATTGCATATTCATTAGTGGCCGCGACCGCTTGGCTTGATCCGCGTTTTTCTCGTCTGTTCTGGGTTTGCCCGTAGCTGGGTCGGTTGGCTGACCTAACCAGACGAGTTTGCCAAAGTAAGTGCCCCCCTTTTTGTAAATCTGAACGTGCCCTTTTTTTGAACCATTCAACCAGGTTCCTACTACGGCCTCCGAGTCATCCGTTGGCGCAAAAGCGGTCAGACCAATAACCAGCGCGACAAGGGGCAATACATAACGCATAACTTTCATAAGTGCTTAGAAGTTGAAATGAAACGGCAAATTTGTTGTACTAACGTAAAGATTGCATAAAAAGTCTGAACCTGCCGTTTCGGTGAGTATTCCGGTGGACTCGCCCAATTGAACCGGTTTATGAGATTTCTGGTATTTTGTTTAACATTGATTGTTGAAAACCTTCCTCGAAGATAGTCAAGTACTTGTTCAATTGTTTTATGGCATTTTACCCCACCCCCGGCCCCTCCCCTGAAAACCAGGAGAGGGGTGTGGAATCGGCCTTTTCTAGTCCCTCTCTGGTTTCAGGGGAGGGACTAGAATGGGGTAAAATGCCTCAGAATTTATGATCCCCTACTTAACAGACAAACGTTTTAAAATTATTTCAATCTGATAAATTCTGCCGGTATTCCGGTGTACGTCAACTATGTTCAAACGCGATCCCAACCGCAGCTACCCAACCGAAACCGAATCGCGGGTAATTATTCGATTTCAGGACTGCGACCCGTTGCAGCACCTCAATAACGCCAAGTATTTCGATTATTATTTTAATGCCCGTGAAGACCAGGTTGCCAAACTCTACGACTTTAATCCGGGTCAGTTATTTCAGGAATTAAAAACGAGCTGGGTCGTTTATCAGCATCAGATTGCTTACGTCCGGCCTGCGAAGGTGAGCGAATGGGTTCGCATCCTGTCGAGGTTAATTTATATGAATGAAGACACCACCGTGACGGAATATATCATGACCGACGATGGGAAAACGCACCTTAAAAATGTGCTCTGGGTTACGTCTAAATACATTAGCGTGGCCACCGGCAGGCGCATTCCGCACGACGAACCTGTTAAGGAACTGCTCCAGGCTATCCTTGTTCCGAACGTGGATTTTCTCAGCCTGAATTTCAACGACCGTATTCACGAAATCAAGCATCAGGTGGTGCAGAGCCATACTGTATAAGGCAAAAAGAGAAATGTATGGTGGAAAATTGGGGATTTCACCTTTTTATCGGGGCAACAGTCATCATACAGTCTTCATTTTACAGTATCTTGCCCCCCAATGAAACTCCTCAATAATCTCACCTTTCGCGTTCTGATTGCCATAACGCTGGGTATTTTGACGGGCTATTTCTTTCCGGAAACTGCCGCAAAACTCAAGCCCCTCGGCGATCTCTTTATCAGCCTGATCAAGATGGTCATTGCGCCAATTATATTCCTGACCATTGTGCTGGGCATCAGTAATATGGGCGATTTGAAAAAGGTTGGTCGAGTGGGAGGGAAGGCATTACTTTATTTCGAGATTGTTACAACCGGGGCACTGGCTATTGGCCTTATTTTAGCCAATGTTATCCGGCCGGGCGATGGCGTACAAACGGCCGCCGTGAAAGGTGGGGATATCAGCAAATATACCGAGCAGGGCGCGGGTATGGACTGGACGGAGTTCTTCGTTCATATCGTGCCGAGTAATGCGGTCAAAGCGTTTGCCGATGGAGATATTTTGCAAGTGCTGGTGTTCTCAATTTTGTTTGGTGTTGGCCTGGCTCGGATGGGCGATGTGGGCAAACCACTTATTCTGACATTTGAGCGTCTGTCGAAAGTGTTTTTCAATATTTTGGGTGTCGTTATGGTGCTGGCCCCATTGGGCGCTTTCGGCGGGATGGCGTTCACCATTGGCAAATATGGCCTGAGCACTTTATTGCCGCTGGCCAAACTGATGGGAACCGTATATGCCAGTATGTTTCTGTTCATATTCGTTATCCTCAACCTGATTCTTCGCTACTACAAAATCAGCCTGTGGTCTGTACTAAAGTTCATTAAAGAGGAGTTGCTGATTGTGCTCGGTACATCGTCGTCGGAGTCTGCGCTGCCGCAAATAATGGACAAACTGGAAACCCTCGGCTGTTCACGGTCGGTAGTGGGATTAGTGGTTCCGGCGGGGTATTCATTCAACCTGGATGGTACGACTATTTACCTGGTAATGGCGACCGTTTTTCTGGCGCAGGTATTCGGTGTCGATCTCACAATTGGGCAGGAATTAACCATTATCGGCATTTTGATGGTAACGTCTAAAGGGGCAGCGGGCGTAACGGGCAGTGGTTTCATCGTGCTGGCCAGTACGCTAACGGCCATAAAAGTAATTCCGGTGGAAGGGCTGGCGTTGCTGCTGGGTGTCGATCGGTTTATGTCTGAAGCCCGCTCCGTCACGAACATTATCGGCAATACGGTTGCTACCATTTTTATCGCCAATAATGAGGGCGAATTTGATCGGGCGAAGTATGAGCAGGTTGTTAATCTGGAAAAGAAAGACGCGCTGCCCGAGTACAAATACTGAGCCAACCCAACAACGGCGAAACCGCCGTCATAGCATCTGATAATCACATTGATTTATTCCCTTTAGGGTGAACGGTTGTTTGTCGTTAACCAACATTTTCAATGTGTACTAAAGAAGGGTAGAGTAACAGGAGAGAACACTCCTTACAGGTAATCAACCTGGTTATGATACAGGGTAAAAAAATAAAGTTAATGAATTTGTATTTAGCTAATAAAGTCGTCATTGTAACAGGTGGGGCAAGTGGTATTGGTGAAGCGATTTCAGTAGCATTAGCCCTTGAAAAGGCTATCCCCGTCATAGTAGACCGCAATACGGCTGCGATTGAAAAACTTAGTCGGCGTATTAAGGAGATCGGTGGGTTAGTCTACGGCATTAGCGCTGAACTGACACAGGATAAGGAGTGTGCCAGAGTTGTAGAACTAACTATAGACCGTTTCGGTCGTATTGATGGACTTATCAATAATGCCGGCGATAACGATGGGGTAGGGTTAGAAACAGGGGGATATGATGCATTTATGAACTCATTGCATAAAAACCTGATTCATTACTACCTCATGGCACACTATACCCTGCCGTACTTAAAAACAGCGAAGGGTGCCATTGTAAATATCAGTTCAAAAATAGCCGAAACAGGACAAGGCCGTACGTCGGCCTATGCCGCTGCCAACGGAGGTCGTAATGCGCTCACCCGCGAGTGGGCTGTAGAACTAGGTTCCTGTCAGATTCGGGTCAACGCCGTCGTTGTTGCAGAATCCTGGACCCCACTCTACCAGAAGAAACTGGCTCAATTGCCCGATCCAGCGGCAATGCGCAATAAAATCAGCCAATGCATTCCCCTGGACCAGCGCATGACTACACCACAGGAAATAGCCGATACGGTCCTCTTTCTGCTCTCTAACCGCTCCAGCCACACTACCGGCCAACTTATTCACGTCGATGGCGGCTATGTTCATCTAAATCGCACTCTTTCACGGGATTTGCTACCTGCTTCAACCGATAGGTCTTCTTTTCTGGAAAACCTGAAACGGTTATTCCGGTGAGTAGCGAAACGACTACATCAGGTGCCTGATGCCCCGAATGGCGACTTTGCGTATAAACCAGATGCCAAACCAATAAGGGCCATTTTTATAATAAGCATCGTATACGAATCGAGCCTTGCGGATGGTTTGCCAGATGGTCTGGGGCGATCCATTGTACTCGTCAAGAAATTGGTGATAGCGATGCTGGTCAGTGTCAACCGGGAGGTTAAGTAATAAAGACGTTTGAACTGTTGTAAGTTGAACATCGAAGTCGTTTACCAACAGATTCATTCCTGCGGCTACCGCATAAGCCGTATTATGCTGTTGCCCCAACTGCAGTACGGCGGTCCAGTCTACGTCACGCTGCCGGGCCACGGCCACGCAGTCGGCTATCCGCCGGAGGTGGGGAGTAGTCCGTTGCCAAAAAGCCCACACTAATCCACAAAATACCTGATGGGTAGGCGATAATATCAGGGCCTGCACACCATCAGGCAGTGTAATACGTTCCAGCTGCTCCCAAAAAGGTTGTTCTGCTGCCTGATCTGCTGGAAACGGCAATAGGGTACGCTGAACCAGAACGGCCTGTTTATGAGTATCTTTGTAGGAAATAACATCATCCCAACGAGTTTGGGCGGGTGCCTTTAGTCCCAGTTTTCGTAACGTATCGAACGCGCT
>JANXVQ010000010.1 GCA_025351545.1 Spirosoma sp. | reverse complement strand
AGTAGGGATCAATCATTTCATTTATAGCAGCGCCCTCTTTGGTATGAGCGCTCTGCGGAATACCGATTTTTACATAGTCGTCAATTTGCTCGCTGTATTTATTCCATACCTTCATCTGATAATCCAGATTGACCGGCATATTCAGAATGTCGATCACCATAGGCGCAATGGCAACGGCCCGCTTGTCGCTCGCGCCCGTCAGCCAGGTTGTCCAGCCCCGCTTGGAGGCACCCGAAACCACAAACCGATTAACATCTTTATGGAGCGTTTCTTTGGCTAATGCCTGCACCGCATCCATTGCCCGAACGGCACTTTTTACCATCGGGAACAGTAGCGGCCATGAATAATCGCCGTCTTTTTGGAACTGATGTAAGGTGTAGGAAATCAGGGCATCTTCTGTGAGCTCACCAAAGAGTGGCTGATTGGGCGTTTGCCGGAGTACAGCCACAATGGCATTGTTTTTAGTAGCTACCGCACTGATTGCCCGGTTAAACGTATCCTCTCGTTTGTTCCAGTTTGGCTCGCCTTCTTTAACAGATCCACCGGTAATAAACAGCAACGCGCCATCGTATTTAACCTCTTTCGGGACAAGTACCGTCAGTTGATGCTTCCAGGTATATTCCCTCCATTTTTGCGAGGTCAATACTACTTCATACGCCGTGATATCGCCATAGCTGTACGTGTCTTTCACTTCCCATTTAAACGACTGATCGCCATTGTGCAGGTAGCTTTCCAACGCGGTTGACGGCGTAATTCCTTTGGTTGGATTTGGCGGATTAAACGAAAAAAGTGTACTGACACCGATAAGGCCAATAAGGGCAAGCATTTTGAAAAAATACGTTTTCATTGATTAGTAGGGGTTTAGTGTATGTAGCACGGGTTTCCACGGCAACGGCCGACCGTCCGCGCTACTTTTCATACGTATCAGCTTTCGGGGATTCAGCCACTAGTTTCAGGGCTTCGTCCATGTAAATTTCAGCCGTATTTTCGCCCAGACTTGTACGGCTAATGTAGTCATATCGCTTGAAACTCTGGAAATCTACTTTGGTCAGCATATAGCCAAAGGCGTCGTTGGTCAGGCCGAATAGCAACGGCACCTTTGCGTGCATATGTCGTTTGATATAGAACCCGATATTGGGTAAGGCTTCGCCCGGAATGGTTAGTATTTGAGCGGTGCCAATGTTGAGCAGATTAACCTGTGTCACAACCTTGTCGCCAGCGGCTACTTCATATTTCAGGGGTGAGTTTTTGACGATGTATTTCATTACGTCCGACTCAATTGGAAACGATACGTTCCGGGCTGTGCAATAGAGCGTTGGATTCGTTTGGGCATCGGCTGTGCTCACAATACGTAGTGCTTCATCGGCCAGTAACTCCCCAATTCGGATGCATTCTTCCCACGTATTGACTTCTTTCGCATTCTCCCGGCGGTTGTCTGCCGTTACCATGCCGCCCTGCGCACCGTTCATGAAGATAGCCACGCCACCCGCTTTCGCTTCAATTCGGTTATACAAAGGCCCACACAAATCAGGGCTCAGAATGCCCCGGCCCGATCCGATTACCTCTGGATGAATGGCATAGTTAACCAACGTAGCAATGGGTTTGCCCGCATTGTTTCCGGATGTAGCAATTGCCTGAATAACCCCACAACGAGGATCATATAATTCGGGCGCGTAATAATTATAGGCAATCTGTCCTTTGGCATCGCCAACCGCAATTTTAAGCGAGGCCGGGGCCAATTTCGCTATGGCTTCGTTGACGGCATCGGCCATGGCATGTACGCATTTATCCAGATAAGGGAGATCGGCAAAGGCTTCGCCTTTCTCGTTCGGAAACCCGTAGGCATCGGGGCCGCTGTGCGTATGTGTACAGCCAATCAGGATATTCTGGGGTAAAATTCCCTTGATGAGCGCCCTCGATTTATTACCCAAAACGGATGGCCAGCCCAAATTGTCGACGCTAACGATGGCAATACGAGTGCCCCTTTTTTCAAAGACAACCGCTCTGACAAACAACTCTCCTTTTTTCTCGACCGCTTTTTTGGGTGTACCGATTCCGCCAGAAACAGGCAATAACGGATTTGGCGTAATAATCCTGATAGCCGCTCCCGCTTTAAAATCCTGCGCAAATGCAGCTCCTGCTATCAGCAATAAAAAACTAAACTGGACAAGAAGCTTTTTCATGTAAGTTCAATGGATCGCACAAGGCCGGGGCGTTATGCTGTTATTACCCGGCCTCCGGCCGAAAGATAAAACCGCAACTTAATTCGGCCGGAGGCCGGATAATAATAGCGCAAGGCCGGGCCATGTTGGCAGAGCCTTGCGCTATCGGGTATTACACACATAAGCTATTAACTACCAGGGTTTACCTGTTCCCTGAATCAGCCACTGTTTTGACCAGGGACTGTTTTTGCCGTCGGCTTGTGAGTTGGCTGTCGTTTCCAGCTTGTCCACAGCGGCTGCCGAATTCTTTTGGTTGAGATTTAACTCATCCCGCATATAATAAAACCGAACAGGCAGTACTTTCCGTTTGGCTGAATAACCCGATGCAAGAGCCGGTAAACCCGTTCGGCGATAATCGAACCAGGATTCGGTTGCGTTGCTCCAACTGGCAATCCATTTTTGCCCCATAATCTGCGTCAGCGTTCCATTGTAAACAACACCTTTCTGAGCAATAAACGCCGTATAGCTGCTGGCTACTCCCCAAGCCGTAAGCGAGGCTTTGACCCCCGCTTCGTAGTGCGTTTTCGCATCACCGGCCGCCCAACCTTTTAAGGCAGCTTCTGCCAATATCAAATGGACTTCTGCTGCCGAAACCAGCCGTGCTTTTAGTAACGGCCCTTTGGCCTGCATGTAAATTTCGTTCAGGTACGAAACGTGCGGGTTAACTGAGGTTTGGCCCGGCGTAGGATTAAAATTGTACCCGGAAGGCAATTGCGATACACTCGGTGGCAGACCAACGTAGTTAGGATCCGTGTCGATAACGGTAGTCCCTACTTTGTCGGGCGATAGGTAACGGACGCCGTTTATAATTTTATCGGTGCCTGCGGGTAATGTGGCATCGACCGACAATGGAATCTCTACCTTTTTGGCCCAGAGTGCCAGACGCGGATCGCTGGTGGCTTGCATTGGTTTGAGCAGCGTACTGCACATTTTTACCCGCCGATAATTGCTTCCGCTGATATCGAATACCGCGTTGGTAGGCCAGGCATCGCCCGGGCTATTACCCACGTAAGCTAGTAATGCATCGGCAGACGCGTCGTCTATAATTGGAAATTGCGTCGCATTGGCTACAATCTTCTCAATGCCTGCTTTCGCAACATCCGGTTGTTTAGCCGAAATTCGCATCAGATACCGAAGTGTTAGCGAATTGGCCAGCTTTCGCCACTTCGTCGGATCGCCAGCGTAGTACAAATCCGCACTTTCCAGAATGCTCGAATAGGATGCTTTCGGTTTTGACAGTAACGTATTAGCTTTATCTAAATCGGCCAGGATACCAGCGTAAATCGCTTGCTGATCATCATATTTAGGTAAAATGAAGTCGGTTCCGCCTAGTTCGCCTTTCAGCGCATTGGTATATGGCGCATCGCCCCATAAGTCGGTGATCAAGCCAAAAATCATGGATTTCATGACTAAGGCTACACCTTGATGGAATTCCAGATTCAACGTAACGGCACGCTGATAGAATAGATCGTTGTTGCGCAGCAAATCGTAATAACCCGTCCAGCTTTGGTTTCCACCCCAGTCGTAGTCGTTATGACTGCTAAAGAAGGCGTCTTTCTGCGTGTGTTGCACAACGCCGGCAATATCCTGAAAGCCGAGATTCACAAATGCTTTCCCGGTTTCGCTCAATACGGTTGGCATAATCAGGTTCGGGTTTACCGTCTCTGGCTGAACACCGTTGGGATTTACGTTCAGTTGGGTCAGGTCTTTACAGGAAAAAAAGAAAGACAGAAACAGAACGAGTAAGGCCGTGTTCTTTTTGACTAATTTATTCATGGCTGACTATTTTTTGAAGTTCTTAAAACGTGAGACCAAGTTTGAAGCCGACCGGAATAACCCAGGGTGTTACGTTTTAGCGCTCGATACCCTGCTTAAACTGCGTACCGGCTTGAGCACCAGCTTGTGGTTGGAAAGCCATTTCTGGATCGACGTTGATTTTGGCGGCTGTCCACAGAATAATATTTCGGCTATAGACCGCGAACGTAGCACTCTGTAAACCAATCGACTTGACGAATTTTGC
>JANXVQ010001025.1 GCA_025351545.1 Spirosoma sp. | reverse complement strand
GCGGCAAATGGGGCGACCCGTTCAGCCACACTAATGCCGATCGTATTCTTAACGAAGCCGTTGACTCCGGCATCAATTTTATCGACACCGCCGATGTATATGGCGATGGCGAAAGCGAGAAAGCCGTTGGGCGGCTGGTGCGTTCGCGCTCCGAACAGATTTATGTGGCAACCAAGTGTGGTCGTCGCCTGCAACCACATACCAGCAAAGCTTACCAGCCCGATGTGCTCCGCAAGTTCGTTGACGACAGCCTGCGGACTATGGGTCTGGAAACACTCGATCTAATTCAACTGCATTGCCCGCCCACCGAAGTCTATTACCGACCGGAAATTTTCGAGCTCTTCGACCGTTTAAAACAGGAAGGAAAAATTCAGAATCTCGGCGTCAGTGTTGAGAAAGTGGAGGAGGGATTGAAAGCGATTGAGTTCCCGAACGTGACAACGGTGCAGATAATTTTCAATATGTTCCGGCAACGACCCGCTGAGTTGTTCTTTACCGAAGCGCATCGGCGCAATGTGGGCGTTATTGTTCGCGTACCGCTGGCCAGTGGTTTACTGACAGGGAAATTCAATGCTGACACAACCTTTTCAGCCGACGACCACCGAAATTTCAACCGGGATGGTGCCGGTTTTGACAAAGGCGAAACATTTTCCGGGGTAGATTACGAAACGGGCTTGGCCGCTGTTGAGGAATTACGAGCTGTCTTTCCAGATGATATCAACCTGGCTCCCGATGCCCTGCGCTGGATTCTGACCTTCGATGCCGTAAGCTGCATTATTCCCGGTGCGTCGAAACCAGACCATCTTACCTCAAATTTGCAAGCCATCGAACGCCCGGCCCCTTCGCCTGAACAAATGGCGGCCGTGAAGAGAATCTACGATGAACGGATTAAAAAACCGGTTCATTATTTGTGGTAATTAATGGGGCTGGTAAACATACCAGCCCCATTACATCAGCATTTATTTGCCCAGGAAAATATGAAAGCCAATGTCTAATGACAGGTATTTTGACGTGTAGGTAGTCTTCTCGATCGGATTTCCGGAGGCATCATACGCTTGGTTGCCACTATCAAATCGGTCCCAAACATAATTCAGGCCAGCATTCAAGGCCACCGAGCGATTGATAAAATAAGCGATTCCAACGGTTGGGATTACTGAAGATGTGAATCCACCGGTTTTAAGTGTCTGATAACCCATATCCGTACGCTGTCTTGTTGTGGAATAGGTGTAGGACACACCCACGTATGGTTTTAGCTTGCTGCTACCAACGTAGTAGCGCACATAAGGGGATAAACCAATCCCAGTACTTTTATTAAGGACGTTTCCAGTCGAACTAGAAAGTTTGTTTATCGTTAAACTGAGCGGCACGCCAGCTCCGATCAGCAGATTATTCGCCACGAAGTAACCGGCCGAAGGCGATAAACTCCCGGAAAAAGAGCTATATCCATTTTGAGTGCTGTATTGAAAATTCCCCACCCGGGCACCAACTGTCCAGCGGCCCTTCTCTGTTTGGGCCATTACAGCCGAGAACCCTGACAGAACGAAGGCTAGTGTAAATACTATTGTCTTCATAACCATTTTATGTTAATTACTGGATACAATAGTAAACATAAACTTGATTTAGTTTATGTTTACTATTGTTATTTAACAAAAAAAGACCCAAACAATGTTGAGTCTTTTTTGAAAGCTAATCTGGAACTATCTGTTACTTACCCGTCAGGGCTTTCTTAAACGTACCGTCGGAGCCGAACAGGAGCATCACCCTTTTTTGGCTATCGTTGTGATGGCGACAATGTAGTCGCTGGACGTTTTCTCCTGTACTGCTTTATCAATCGTAGCCCCGGCGTAATTGGTACTGATGTACGATGTGATTGTAGCGGGCAGGCTCGATACGGCTACTGTTGTCAGGTTATGCAGACCGGCAAGTGATGTACTTACCACGCCAGCCGTTCGGGCAAAAGCACCTACGGTAGAAGGATCGACAGCCTTATTGTTACAGGCGTTCAGACTAACTACTAAGGCAGCCAGAGAACTAAGCATAAGCCGTGTTTTCATAGGAATCATAAGTTGAAATAGAACAGAAAACTAAGCGATAATCAGGCTCGTTTTGAGCATTGTTTTCTGTACATCTTAGGTATAAATACCGTTGCAGGCGAATAAGAAAATAATTCAAACCGGCCAAATTGGGCTGATTTAAGCCTTATGAATTAAAACAGGATGAATCCGTTTGTGCTCAGTCGGTTGTGTAACCGAACCTTGAAGTTATAAAGCCAGCAATAGAGAAGAAGGACCTACAATTGTTTACTTTTACAGCGCTTTATTTGTACATTCCCCCGACAAAGTCGATTCTGTTTGGCAATTTAGCCACGTCACAATATATTGTTACATGAAAAAACAAAACGCCCGCCAATCGCAGTCGCAGACACTCAGGGGAATGACACAGTCGCAGGGTCAGGCCAATTTTTCGTTCAGCGATTATGAGACTGAAAATTTTTTCGATGAGATGTTCACCAGTGACATGAAGGTAAGGGCGGGCTATATTCCTTTCCAGCAACGAGTTGAGCAACTTACCCGCGAGGATCTCATTGGGCGGCAACACTCGGCCGAACGGGCGCTGATGAGCATGGGCATTACGTTTAATGTCTATTCGGAAGGTGAAGGAACCGAACGTATCATGCCGATTGATATCATTCCACGGGTCATTGAATCCGCAGAATGGGATCGGCTGGAAGCGGGCCTCATTCAGCGGATAAAAGCCATTAATATGTTCCTCGATGATGTCTATAACGAGCAGCGTATATTGAATGACGGCGTTGTTCCACGCGACCTTATTGAGTCAAGCAAATCTTTCCTGCCCGCCTGCATGGGCGTTAAACCGCCAAAAGGAATTTGGTGTCACATTACCGGCACCGATCTGATTCGGGGTGAAGATGGCACCATGATGGTACTCGAAGACAATCTTCGCTGTCCGTCGGGCGTGTCGTATATGCTCGAAAATCGCGAACTGAATAAGCAAACCTTTCCCGAAGTGCTGGCAAAAACGGGCGTTCGACCCGTGTCCGATTACCCGACACGCCTGCTTCAGATGCTCCAGTTCATTGCCGATCGACCTAACCCGACAGTGGTTGTACTAACACCCGGCATCTACAACTCAGCCTACTTTGAGCATTCGTATCTGGCGCAGCAAATGGGGGTCGAATTAGTCGAAGCCCGCGATTTGGTGGTATCAGGCGGTTACGTAAGAATGCGCACCACAAAAGGATTTCAGATTGTGGACGTGATTTATCGTCGTATCGACGACACATTTCTGGACCCTAAAACCTTCAATCCTGATTCGATGATTGGCGTACCGGGCATATTTGACGTTTATAAAAAAGGTCGTGTGGCGCTGGCCAATGCTCCCGGCACGGGCGTTGCCGACGATAAGGTAATTTATGCTTATGTACCACGTATCATAGAATACTATTTAGGCGAAGAAGCTATTATTCCCAATGTAAAAACGTACATCTGCCGGGAGGAAGAAGATTGCCGGTATGTGATGGACAATATCGAGAAGCTGGTCGTTAAAGAAGCCAACGAAGCGGGCGGATACGGCATGCTTATCGGGCCAAAAGCCACCGCAGAAGAGCACGATTTATTCCGGCAGAAAATTAAGGAAAATCCTCGTAACTACATCGCTCAGCCAACCATTTCGCTCTCGCGGGTGCCCTGCATCGTGGGCGACCACGCCGAAGGGCGCCATGTGGACCTGCGCCCTTATATTCTCTATGGCGATGGTGTTAATGTTATCCCCGGCGGGCTCACACGCGTAGCCCTGCGCAAAGGCTCCCTTGTGGTCAACTC
>JANXVQ010001020.1 GCA_025351545.1 Spirosoma sp. | reverse complement strand
GGCAGATGGGCGCGTATGTGGCTGAACTGGAATAAAATAATGTAAGAGGGGCGTCTGAAATGATAGAAAGTTTTTTATCATTTCAGACGCCCCTCTTACGTTTTATAAACACACCCATCAACGTGTATATAAAAAACCTTTGGCAATCGTTGATTCGTATTCGTAATTGATGGTCTCCAAAAACTTGCCGGTTACCCAACCTACATCTGCATTGCGAACAAATACAAAACGCTTCGGACTAGCCGCCGTTGAGTAGGCTTTCATAATGGATTCCAGCCACAAAGCCCCCGCAATTACTTGTTTTTCATTGAGTTGATTTTGAATCGCACTGATGTCACTCTCGGCCTGAGTCCGGATGTCAGGGTTCGTAATGGCATTTAAATTGGGTTTTGTGAGTTCCTTATAGTCCGTCAGGGCAAGTTTTTTAAACCGCTCGACATCGTCCATCGTGATAGCTACGGCTGTAACGCCAGCTCGTTCAGGATGTATATATGTGATGAGCGCCCAGGCAATATCGCCCCCCAGGCCAACGGTATTTCTTTTTTGTAACCCACCACTATTGGCTTTAATCCGGGTGTTGAGTTCGGTTTCTGACAGGGTTTTGATAACCCGTTGCGCTTCCTTTTTATAAGCATCCATATTCATGGAATGCTTGCTGTCGATCTGATTAAGCAGCGAGTTAATGCCAACTGGTACGTCAATGCTGTGAAATGTTTTGGAGGCCGGGGCGGCACCCTGATCGAAGTAGCCACCTAACGTGCTATTGTTGCCGATGTCTAAAGCTGATGTTGTTGGCCATACTTTACGAGGTATGGCTCCGGTCGTAAACAGTTCGGCTTCCCGGCTGGCAGTTAACGTCGTATCTATTTTAAGGTTGCTGTTGGGCAACACCCGCGATAATTGGTCATAAAGCTTTTTTCTGCTCTCGGGACTTCGTGCGAGTACTTCCCGAACGTCATTGCTTAACACAATAAAGACGCGCTCGTTGGGAATGTTGTAGCGCTGAATTGAATCCAGGCAAACTTTTAAGGCATCCTGTACAGGCCGAAATCCCCCCGAAGCATCAGCAAACAGGGTAACCGCTGGATTTGCGATGTCGACTGTCGACTTGATTTCTTTCTCGTAGAAATCAGTTTCGTACTTTGTTTTTAGAATCGCCAGTTTTATCGTTGATGTGCCAATCTGAATACCGGCATACAAATTTTTATTGGACAGGCTCCGAACCACTTCGTTGACGCCCCAGGCGCTGGCCACATATTTAAGTTTTAAATACTGGGCGCGGGCTCGCTCAAGGTACTGTATGGCCGTTGCACTATCACGCAAATCACTATACGAAAGGCCCAGCAGTTCATTGGCAACGGCCTCCCAATAGAAATTAGTTGAACGAACGGCTGGCAAAGCTCTCTTGAGCAAGCTTATCGACTCATCCGATTTATCGACTGCCCGAAGTGTATTGGCTAATTTAATATAACGGATAGCCTGCGTTGTACTGGTTGCCTGCTGAGCTATGCTCATATTTGCCCAAAAGCTGAGCAAAAAAAGTAAAGTAAGTAAGCGCTTCATAAGTAGGTAGGGCTTGTTAAAAATAGAATTATCGCCACACCTACGTTATAAATCAAAAATTAGACTTGTCGATTAGTAGAAAATTATCGTACGTCAGAAAAATTGATTTGATCAAAATCCAACGTACGAAATCTATAGGTAAAATCACTGTTTTACCGACGATGGTGCTGTTGAGTCCGGCTTAACTTGCTGCATGCCTTTGGGAGCCGGCGGACGCCAGCCGCCAATTGCCTTCTGCATATCTGCTTTCTTGGATTGATACATTGTCCATTGTTCTGGCGTAAGAATTGGACGGAGTTTCTCTTCTTTCTCTTCATTAAACATTAACATTACATCTTTCACCTGTTGTACGGTTTCAGGAGAAGGACGACCGCCACCCGTGCCAATGATATCTTTGACGGCATCCTGCTGCTGGCTGGCATATTCGTTATTGAGTTGCTTTACGGCTTTTGCCTGATCTTTATCTAAGTCCAGGTTTTCTTTCAGCCACTTGGTTTCTTTTTGGGCCATATCTCCGGCAATGTTGGGTATTGAGGCCCGTGGCGGAGAACTGGGCATGTTTTGGCCCATTCCGCCCCCCATCCGGCGCCCTCCCATTCCGCCACCATAGCCGCCACCACCGTAGCCGCCACCATAACCGCCATATTGACCAAAACTCCGGGCACTCAAGAGTAGGCTAAGGCAAAAAAAACACATCGTTATCTTATTCATGACAGTCACTGCAAGTTGGTTAGTAATAGCTTATTCCCCCTTTTAATTGAAGGGCGTAATACACGGTAAAAATACAGGAAGTTATCGGGCTTTCAGATGCCGAAAAGCCTTAAACTTTTTAACTAAACGTACCGTTCTGTCTGTGTATGGAAATGCTTGAAAAAATTCGCAAAGCGTACACTGATTACGTACTCGAAAACGGTAAACAACCAACGTCTGTCTTCCAGTTTGCAAAGAAACTGAAAATCACCGAAGCTGACTTTTATACTCACTATACATCCTTCGATGCCATTGAGGCCGACATTTGGCTTGAGTTTTTTAACGGAGCCAAAACGACCGTCGAAGCCGATGAAACGTATCAGGGGTACTCCGTTCGGGAGAAAACGCTGGCCTTCTATTATACATGGATTGAGTTGCTCAAATCTCAGCGCAGCTTTGTTGTGTATAGTTACGGACGCTTGAAGGCAGAGAGTAAGGGGCAGCGGGGCCTGACTTCAAAAACGTCTGTCCTGAATCCATTTAAAGAAGTATTTTTCGATTATTCGCGGGATTTGCTGGCCGAAGGTCGTGAAAGTAAAGAGGTTGAACCGCGCCCGTTCATAACAGATCGCTACCCAAATGCACTTTGGGGACAAACACTTTATCTGCTCGACTTCTGGGTGCGTGATGTGAGTAAGAATTTTGAAAAAACTGACTCCGCCATCGAGAAATCAGTCAATACAGGCTTCGATCTTATTGGTCGTTCGCCTTTAGATACGCTGTTCGACTTCGCCAAGTTTATGTATCAAAACAAATAGTATGGCGCCTGGTGCAGAGCAGGGGTTAAATTCCGCGTTCCAGGCCCCGTACTCCGTACTCATAATTATGAAAATACAAACATCCGTTCCAACAAGTAAAGTTGCGCGTGCCAGTCAGTTTATGAAGGCTGGAGTAAAAGTTGGCGGTAACTATATCAAGCATTATAGTAAAAAGCTGATTGA
>JANXVQ010001011.1 GCA_025351545.1 Spirosoma sp. | reverse complement strand
GTTTCCGCAGCGACGCTTTTGTTTTCTCGATAGCCTCGCTCGATCGGCCGGATAGTCCACTGAAATCGACGCCAATGACAGCCGGATGCGATCCCGTCACCGATTTAACGTCCGAACGATTCGATTCGCCACTCCAGCCGTGACCATATTCGGTGGCGTGTTGGTGTCCAAACAGGATGTGCTTTCGGGCGAGTTTATGGAGATTGTGATAAAGTGCTTTGGTTTCTTTAGTAGCTTTTGGGTCAATCAGTCTAAGCCGGGGTGTTGCCTGTCCAATCTGAAAAGTAGCCAAACTCACCAATACAGCGAATAAAAAAAAGGTATTCATAAAATGCAGTTTAGATGTTACGCAAGCTTGTTACACTGATTCCTGCAGGGCCGCCCTTCAGGTTCTCATCGGCGGAGAACTTTCATTTTATTGCGGGCATGAAACAGCATTTCATCATGCCTTTAAAAGTGATTACTACTCGTATCATGTAAGCGTTTCCTATACCTGGGGTAGAAAATAAGTATGCCCTTCTGCTACCGGCCCCTGACTCAATAAAGATCTTACTGTTACAAGGACTTTCCTATCCATCTGACTTTCTTACCGATAAATAGACTTTTTTTAGCAAAAAAAGACCCATTCCACTAGCTATGCTATAGTAGAAACCCAACTTTATATAAGTTTAGGGCAAACCCTATATACACTGAATATTACAGGATTGCCGTTTCTCATAGTCTATCCTTATGTTTCGTCTGTTTACCGACAGAAAGGGAGGACCATTCCCTCAAAGAGTGAGCAGTTATGAAGACAATTAACTAATTTAGGAAGTTATAGGTACTTGCGATTTCAATTTAATAACACAATTTCTCTTTATGCATTACGATTATGCCATCGTTGGGGCCGGTTTTGCCGGTAGTGTATTAGCCGAACGCTTAACCAGTCAGTCAGAAAAAACAGTGCTGCTTATCGATAAACGTTCTCACATTGGCGGTAACGCCTTTGACTGCCTAAATGAAGACGGTATTTTGATTCACCAATACGGACCACATATTTTTCATACCAACTCCCCCGACGTATTTGATTATCTGTCGCAGTTCACCGATTGGCGTCCATACGAACATAAAGTGCTGGCATCGGTAGACGGGCAATTGCTTCCTATCCCTATCAATCTCGATACAGTCAATAAACTGTATGGTTTTAATTTTACGTCTGAGGAACTGGCTGACTATTTCAAAACAGTAGGTGAACCCGTCGATGACATTCGTACGTCCGAAGATGTGGTTGTGAGTCAGGTAGGCCGCGATTTGTACGAGAAATTTTTTCGGGGCTATACTCGCAAGCAGTGGGGCGTCGATCCGTCGGAACTTGACAAAATGGTGACTTCCCGTATTCCGACCCGCACCAACCAGGATGACCGTTATTTTACGGACGAATTTCAGTTTATGCCGCTCCACGGCTACACGAAGATGTTCGAAAAGATGGTTGATCATCCCAATATCCACCAGATGCTCAGTACCGATTTTAACCAGGTAAAAGACCAGCTTTCTTTTGACGAGCTGATTTACACCGGGCCGGTCGACGAGTATTTTGATTTCTGCTATGGCAAACTTCCGTACCGGTCGTTACGGTTCGACCATCAAACGCTGGATGTAAGTGATTACCAGCCCGTTTCGGTTGTTAATTACCCGAATGACCACGACTATACCCGAATTACGGAATACAAGAAATTAACCGGACAGGAACATCCAAAAACCAGCCTGACGTTCGAGTATCCACAGGCAGAAGGTGATCCTTATTACCCTATACCAATGCCCGAAAACGCGGCTCTATATCGGCAGTACAAGCAGTTGGCAGATGAGCAGACAAATGTTCATTTTGTAGGCCGATTAGGTACGTACCGGTATTACAATATGGATCAGGTTGTGGCTCAGGCCCTAACGTTATACAAGAAATTAATTGGGGCAGATTCGCTTCAGGAAGCGGCTAAGTAGTAAGTTGTTAACGCAAAAAAAACGCCTTACTAATATAACCAGTGTTAAAAAGCGAAATCCCCATAAGTCAAGCACTTATGGGGATTTCATTTGTGGTGTTTACCCTGGGAAAAGTTGACTACATCCGAGTCAATGCATGACCAACCAACGAGACACTTCGAAACCGGATACCCATCGCAACATCAACGCGAAAGAAAAAGATTTTGCTTACCTTCAAGGCGTGTTCGGGTTGGAAGCGATCATGCCGAAGAAAGGCAAGAACCCACGCCACCCATTTCTAAAAACCCTTAAACTACCGTTTTGAGTATGGAAACTAACGAGGTAGAATTAATACTGAAGTTTACTATTGAAGTCGATCAGACGATGCTGGATAAATTAACTCAAGGTTTAGCCGAGCAATATGCCCGGATGATAGTCGCCGAGTTAAATAAAGACGGGTCTGATGTGGAGCGAACTTCGTACGGAATCAGTTTTGTGAAAAATATAGTATAGAATACTTCGCCCTATGCGGAAATGGCACAAGCATTATCAATCGAAATGGCCATAATGTGGGATGTAATGGTCCTACGATGAATGAGTAGCCCCTGAACTGGATTGTTCAGGGGTTTTTATTTTATTGGGAAGGCAAAACATCTATGCGAAATAAAAAGATGTTGCTTAGTTCAAGGCGTGTTCGGGTCGGAACCGATTACACTGAAGAAAGTGCCACCCATTTCTAAAAACTTAAAACTGCCATTTTAAACTAAATGGTTAAGACTTACCCTACTATTGAGACTGAGCAATGTTTGCGTACATGTGAACACATAATGTTAATCGGTAAACCAACCGATGTTTATAAAGTCATCTCTCCAGAAGATGATTACCGACAAATAGCTTTTAAACTGAAGAGTCGACTTAAAAATAAGAAGTTTCGGCTTAAAATGAGTATGGACACATTTCTTTGACGAAGGCACGCTACTCACTAACAAGGGCCACGTCAAAGGCGAAACATATATGCGACTTAAGGCAATTAGTGACCCGAGCGGAGGTTACACGATTTTTATTTCTATTCAAACCGTGTAACCAGCATCTTTATTTTTATCAATTAGCTTAGTGTAAAGCCCAACTAAATCTTTACCATGTGTATCGCGCGCCCAATTCTCTATAGTTACTACGACCTGTTCCATTAAATGGTAATAAGCTTGTTTTCCATCGCGGCCTTTTTTATGACCTTCTTTTAGAAACAGATTTACCTGCTCCCTAATCAGCTTCTTTCCTTCAGCACTCTTCACATACTTACGTAGTAACGGCTGAATTTTTTTATGATATAAAGCATAAGCTCTTTCAGGATCTTGAACATCCGCTGGTATTACAAGATCCTCCTCCTCTTCGTAAGTAGAGTATTCCGGTAAATCAAGCTCATATTGACCTACATCTCCAGATTCAGCTTTCCGAAAGATTTCTAAAATCTCATCATCAAATCCTGCACTCGGTTTTTCATTGGGATCAGATATATCATCCGATTTATCGTTAGTTTCGTTGTTTTTGCCAGAGTCATCTGCTGAATTCTTGCTAAACTCTTCGTCTTCGTCGTCAATCATCTTAATTGGATTTACTTGTTAATGGTATGAATATTTTCTTTATAGTGCTGGGCTACTTTAGATGGTGATTCTTGTTCCCAAGAATATGCAAAGTAAGCTTTGAGCAATTGATCACTTTTTAGAATTTTACCCCTGTACTTAGGAATGTCAGCTTCGTTATTTCTGATGTGAAGACCATATACAATGGAAGAGTGAACGCCCCATTTTTTGGCATAACTTTCAACAATCTCAGGAATATCTAAAAAGCTCCGTATAAATTTTCGCTTATCAGATGCTATGAGAACTTCATTTGCAAATGTGTTCGCAGTCTCCTCGTTAACAATAAAGTCTAAGCGCTGTTGACCTTCTTCGGCTATTGATGTGTGAAAGCCGAATTTCAAGATTGTATCAAAGTCTTTGATTACGTGATAAAGCTCATGCATGAGTGTAAACCACAGTGTATCATATCGTTTATTGAAATCTGAGACCGCAATACACGGCTTGCCATTGACCGAAAAAGTGGCTCCCCGAATTTGTATTTTGGATACGTAGCCTTGAACAACTACTGTTACACCGGCTTGATATAAGGCTCTTACTGCTTGTACAAACCCGTTTGATTCATCCCTGGTAAATAATCTTAGACGAGGAATAATTTCCAAAAGTAATTGCCGGTCGAAAGGATTAGGATTCTTTATCTCAGTACATACACCATAGGCGGAAGAAATCCAGAACTTTGTCATTTTATCGCATGACTTATTCCGTGTTTTACTAAAAAGAGAATATGCAACCTCATCAGCATATTCTTCAATGGTGCCTATGTTAAAATATTTTTTAATTCGGTTCTCAATATTGTCAAAGTCTGATACGTCTTGAATGAAACCAATTTTCTTTAAGACATCTAAATCGAAATGTCTCATAATAAATCCTGCCTTTCTCGCGCGTTCAAGTTCCCCTACC
>JANXVQ010000993.1 GCA_025351545.1 Spirosoma sp. | reverse complement strand
AGTCTTTTGCTTGTTAACGGGCTTGGCAAAACCAGCCTGCAAAGACAACACGTAGGCCATCAGGGCCATGACCAACAAGATCTTGCTGTCTTTCTTGAAATTGAGCCGGGCCGCCGGGCGGTCTTCCAACCGGGTCGCCGAAGCGATGGAAGCCCTGTGACTTTAACTGGCTGAAGCAGCTCTCAATGCGCTATCGATGTCGATAGGCTTCGCTAATATGGGTTTTATGGGTCAAGGCAAGGAAGATTTGAAAAACAACAACGGTTGAGCGGGGTCGGCCAGAGGATTTTTCAGGACCACCACCGATAACAGACAGCCGTTTAGTTATAACAACCCTCTGGTAAACGAATTACGAAATCGATGTTCTCTTTGACTAGAAAAACTAGCCAGATTTCGCCAGTATACTGGCGTTCAGCCAGCGGGATTTTCCCTTTTAAGTCATATCGTTCCAGGGCTTCTTTGACGAGTTGTTTGCGTTCCTCTACTGGGCTGCAACCTGAGTGGGCCAACCGACACGGCTCCCGAGCTGATGATTTCCGGCTGCCTACCGCCAAACAAAAACGAGTGCTCCATGTGCCCAGCAGATCGGCCAGGATGGATTCTGGACCAGATTGACGTTGATGAGCAGGCAGCTTCTTTGTGGCAACTATCGGCAGGAGATATCCTGCGCCGGGTTTGGATTCAACGATTCAAAGTAGTGGACGGTGAAGTCATCTGGCGAATCGAAAACCAGGGCGAATTACCACCCTCCGCTCAGAGCATCAGTTCGCCTTATGACTCAGAAGCTCGGTTTAGTCGTAAACGCGCCACGACATGGATAGGCTATAAAGTCCATCTAAGTGAAACCTGTGAAGCGGATCAACCGCCTTTGATCACCCAAGTAACCACAACCGTCAGTACCGAAGGGGATTCGGATACCTTACCGCCCGGGGGTCCGACTCAGATTCATCAGGGGCTGGCTGACAGGAATTTGCTACCCTCTCAGCATTTAGTCGACGCCGGTTATATGAGTGCGGATATGCTGGTACAGAGCCAGGATACCTATCAAGTGGATTTAGTGGGACCCGCTCGAAAAGACCAAAAGTGGCAGGCGCTGGCAGGCGAAGGATAGGCTGCGAGACAGTCAGGCGAGTTGGCCCCTACTTTATAATCAACGGGCAGGCATTGAAGGAACTCTTTCCCAGGGAGTACGCGGGTTTTGTAGGCAACGTTCGCGCTACGTGGGTCGGGCCAAAACGCATTTACAACACATCTGTATCGCGACGGCGATGAACCTTTGGCGCATCGTTGATTGGCTGAATGAAGTACCTCTAGCAATGACTCGTCAGGCCGCCTTTGTGCGCTTGATGCCTCAATCTGTGGCCTTGGAATGAATTCGCCAACAGTATCCCACTGCTAAAAGAACCCCTTAAAGATCTTGAGAACCGATAAATAAACCCGGTTTCAGATCACGTCGAAGCAACATTTATGCTCGAACTAGTTTTTTTGGTAACCAGCAGATTCGGCGTCAGGCGCTAACAAATCCCTGAACCTGTCTATCAGACTCATTAAATTGCCGGATACTCTGAACATCTGCATGTGCGCATATGGCAACGCAATAACTTGTAAATCAGATGTATGTCGACCCCAACCTAACTGATGACCAAACAGGCTGACCGTGTCTACACATTGGATCAGAATGATCGGCTGACAGAGGTAGGACTGGTGAGTTGTCCGGCTGATGAGCCGGATAAATAGTTCGCCCTGCATCCGGGGATTACGGATTGCATGCCCGGTGATCAACCGCCGGTAGAGGGGCCGCGAAATGTTTCGAAGCAGCCGCAGGGGAAGGGCTTGTAATGATCTGTTTTGCCATGCATCAACTAACTGGGGCCACCACTTCAGATTGGTACCGCTGGATGGATGATCCATATAGATGAGCCGATCGGCCGGTCGATTTATACTGACCAGCCACTGTGCTATCTCATGAGCGATAATGCACCCACTGCAAATGCCCACCAGATGTGCCTGAACCGGCAAATGGTCAAGCTGGAGTTTAATCAGGTCTATAAATAATTGAATCGAAAACGTACCCGGCGGCTGGTGAGCCAAATCCGGATAACGAATAATTTGAACATTACCAATCGTTCGCAATTGCTGAATAAACTGGTAGCTTCCCTCCTGAACTCCGTAAAGGGGACGAAACACGACAATGTAAGGGGCTAATTCGTTTTGATTCTCTACAGACGGCTCCATCTCCAACCGCTCGTGTAATTGGGCAAGCAGCTGGCCTGGGCGCATTTGGGTATGAAACCAGTCGATTGGCAACTCGCAGCGAAGTTGCTCTTCCAAATCGATCAGCAACAGTAGCGAATTAAAGGAGGAGCCACCACCGCTACGCCAGCTCCAGTCCTGCTCAAAAGAATCCGCTGACGCATAGCGGCACCAGGCTGCCCGGAGCACCTGCTCGGTCGATGTTCCCTGAATTTCGGGTTGGTTCGTCTCTTGCTCATAGCGAAGCGTATCCAACCGGGCCAGCGCCTTATAATCGATTTTGAGATTGGCAAGCACTGGTAATGTCTCGATTATTTCCCACGCTGTCGGCACCATATGCGCTGGCAACTGATCTATGGCAAACTGGCGCACGCTGGACAACAGGCTATTTTCCTGAAGGGTGACATAAGCGACCAGACAAGCCGGGGCTGTTTGCTCCCGCAGCAAGACGGCGGCACTGTATACACCGGGTGCTCTGAGCAACACCGCTTCAATTTCGGTGGGTTCTACCCGGTAGCCCGACAATTTTAACTGTCGGTCACAGCGTCCGATAAATTCCAGTAGCCCGTCGGGGCGAATACGGCCCAAATCCCCCGTACGAAACGTACGCTGAAGGCCAGACGAGCGAAACGCCCCTCTGGTCAATTCATCATCCTGCCAGTATCCCAGAGCCACATAGGCACTGGTAACCACGATTTCGCCAATTTCACCGACCTCCAATTCCTGCCCATCTGAATCCTGAAGTTGCATTTGCCGATCCGGAACGGCATACCCAACGGGAATCAGTTCATTATCTAACTCGGTTTTGTGATCAAGAAACCACTGCCGGTACAAGGTCGTGTTCTCTGTTGAGCCAATACCGACATAAAGCCTGGCTGTTTCGGGAAAACTAGTCCGATACTGCTCCACATCTGCCCGATATATTCGATCACCCGCCAGATAAACTAATCGGACAGCAGGAAAGTAAGCATTCCGCGCCACGCTCATAAAGCCTCGAAATAGCAAAGGCAGGGAGTGATATACGGTAATGTTCTGGGTTTGTAGAAAATCAGTGATGCCTGCTAAGCCCCCTCTGGTCGGATGATATAGATGAATACTTCCCCCCGTCAGCAACGTGCCGAGTACATCCCGAACGGAGCCGATAACGGACAACGAGTATAACAGGGAGTGGCGATCGAGATGACCCAGATGAACCGAATTTATATACTGCGACACGTCGTGTAAGACACCCCGCTGATTCTGGTATACGCCTTTAGGGCGGCCACTCGTGCCGGATGTATAGAGGATATAAGCCAGATTGTCGGGTCCGCCAACGGGCTCGAATGGGAGGTAAAAGTCACTTGCTTCGATCTGATCTAAAGCCAGCCGATTTAAGAACAGGGGAGCCGTTTGCAGATCGGCCTGGTAACCGATTAGCAACTGAACACCCGCATGGGATAGAATGGACTCATTGCGCTGGGCGGGCATTGCCAGGTCAAATGGTACATAAGGATGCCCTTCGGCTAAAACCGCCAGCAGCGCGGCTATCGCAGTGGCTGATTTTTCCATCCATAGGCCAATTGGTGCGCCGGGTGGCAGTTTACAGGCTCTGATGGCCTGAGCAATCTGCCGGGTCTGCGTCATCAACTGCGCATATGTACAACTTGAGGAGCCATCGACAATCGCTATCCGGTCAGGCTGACGGGCTACCCGATCCGCAAAAAGCCGGGCAATAGCGACCTCCAGATTTATGATTGGAAATGCCTCAAAAGAAAGGTGTTCCGGTCCCTTATAATCTAAAGGTGGTATTAGCGGGATAGTTTGGCAGCTTGTTTCCATAGCTCAATTTGGGTGACTGGAAAATCTAAGGGCAGAACGCACTCGCCCATTAAATGAGGTGAATTTGATGTTATCTCCAGCGGATAATAACGTGCCAGCACCTGCCGCATGTCCAGACTCTGGCAATGGATCAGAACGTCGGTGGGGATGCCGGGCAAAAGAAGCTGATGCGAAGAAAGATTCCCCAATCCTGCGGGTAACCCATCCGGGCAGGCTGTGTAATGAAGCCGTAGAGCCGACGGTAAGGGATCGAGCGGAACGTAAATATCCTGACCATGTAGATGAACAATCACATCGGTGAATAGCCGGGTAGCTTCTGTCAGACAAAGCCTGTCACCTAGCTCACTCAATTGCCGGTGTTCGGCCAGTGGCAGGCCACCGGAACAGGCGTGTTGAACGACATAATAAATCCCCTGTATAGCTAGCTTACTGAATTCTTCCAATACAAAGCATAAATTCTGAGTTAACTGGTTCAGGCCAGCCATCAGCTGAGTCGGATAGTTCTGCCAATGATCAAGAACCTGGTCTAAACCGGCAAGCTGTATTGCCTGAGAAATGGGACTGAAAACGGTTGCATATACGGGCCTGTTTGAACAGGCAGAGCGGGTCAGTTGCGCGGCCAGCAATTGCTCGTTCAGCATGCGGGGTATACCCTGTCCAAAGTCAGTCAGCGCATACCAATCGTCAGGATGAGTTATCAGGGCGCACGTTATTTCCCGGCGGCCCAGTACATCGCCACGCCAGGCGTCTTCCAGACCGTAACAGGCGGCCAGCCAGGTTCCGGCGGGTGTTAACTTAACGATATCAAGCTCATGTTGGTGTTGAAAATCAATGGTTTGCTCAGCTAGACGACGACCCGTTTGGTCGGCAACCGGATGATGCTTCCAGAAAGAAAAGTTCATTAGATGGTTAAATTACGGAAGGTATTGCTAACAAAAAAGAAAGTAATGTACGTCAAATTTTTGAGATAATAAGAAAGTCTGCCGCGCGATGGCACGTTTCTAAAGTCTCCTGAACTCAGCCGTTTACCAATCGCTGACCTTAGCAAATTTTCTTTTTCGCGAGGGCTTGGTCAGCTCAATTTTAACCAACAAATGATATATCATACATATAATATGCATAAATGTGCAGTGTGTTTAGACTTGGCGATTTGTTGGAACAGACTATTCCAGGCAATTCAAGAGAGCTACCCAAAATAAGTTACCCAATAGACATAATAATTGGATTAGGATTGCCTAAAACTCTTTATTCGTCGATTTTCATACTTATTTATGTACTTTTTAGGCTGTTTTATAAGATTACTTAAGCATTTTATTAACAATTCTGTCTGTTTTCGTGGGTAGGGTATCAGTGTTGATTTAGTTAATCACCAGTTAAAAACGGCCCTGTCGCTAAATGGTAGTCGGGTATACATTACCTTTTTGGCGCTCAATTAACCCTGATCGTAGGGACGGTCGACCGAAGACGGGTGCCGCTCAAAAATCATGGAAATCAGTGCTCAACCATTAACTTATGAATAAAATTACTACGAACAAGCCAACTTCTTTCTTATACAGTAGCGGTGTTTTGGGTAGTGCTCCTGACTTTGGGCAGACCACTTGTTCAATAACCCGGAAAATTATTATCTCCAACTGCTATTCTACTGATAAACTGGCAAGCAAAGCCACCGTCAGTGTGGAAGTAGCCTGGGCCAATGCTCCCTCAGGAAGTATTACCATTAGTTATGCGGGCCAAACCCAAAAAATTACGCTTGGGTCTTATGCCTCTGGTGGCGGTAACGGCACAAAATCGTATCACTCCAGGTAGTGGCTTTTGAAGTCGATTAAATACGACAGCTTCAGGATTACCTCTAACGGCTATCTTTGATAGTGCTCCCACCTGTAGCGTCACTAACCCGACCGTCGTGCTCCCACCAGCCTGCTCTCGTTATACTTGCGTGACAGGTGATTTGGCAGGTGTGGTCTTTAATGACTATAACGCCGACGGCGCTCGCCAATTGGGTGAGATTAGTGGACTGAGCGTAACCGCTATTGACTGCCAGGACACCCCCCAGTATGGATAAATCCTTGTCTTTGAGGAGCCAATAGGGGTTTTATTAGTAAAAAATTACTCTAAGCGTTTTGGATCTGTATCTTGTACCCGTCTGACATAAAAATCGGGTACGTCGATTTCTGGTATAAGTTTTAGATACGAGTTTAAGTGCTTTTTTCATCAGCTCATTGTTCTGTTCAAACTGTACCAGAAAACCCTCCTTTTTACTTGCCCTTGTGAGCCGCTTAAAACTCTTCAATAGCGCCGAAGCCAGGCGCTTTGACCTGCCCCCTTCGTTGACTCGCCAGCAGCAGGCCCATTATTTTACATTGCCGCCTAACGGGTTACCCCAGTTTCGCAAACCCGTTACCCACGTGGGCTTCTGTCTGCAGTGGGGCTACTTTCGGCTGGCCCAGAAGTTTTTTCGAGCCGCTGATTTCCATCCCGATGATATTGATTATGTGACTCAACGGCTCCAAAGCCAACCGGTTAACCTGGCTGACTACTCCACACAGATTGCGTGGGAACATCAGCAGAGGATCATTGGGAAGAGATGTTGCGGTTGATGGTCTCGCTCAAACTAAAATGACGGCCTGGCAGGTACTCAAACGGCTTAGTGCTTACACACGGCAGCACCCTCTGTACCGGGCACTAAAGGAGTTCAGGCGACTCGTCAAGACTGGCTTTATTCTCCTCTATTATTATTAACTATCTCTACATCAATGTATTGAGAAGCAGTTGAGCCGGATAGAGTTGGCTAAACAGTTCAGTAAAGCGGTCTCCTTTGGCGGGAATCAGGTATTCGGAGCAGCCACCAAAGAAGAGCAGGAAAAATCATTCATCCCCGTCGACTGATTCAAAATGCGGTCATTCTGTGGAACTACCTGTACTTATCCGAATTATTATCAAAGACGACTGATCAGACCCAACTGGAATCGATATTGGATGCGGTTCAACATGGGACGGCTATCGTTTGGCATCATGTCAATTTACAGGGCGAATACGATGTCGATCGACTAACGAACGGATCGGAGAGTCGTTTTGATTTGTCTTATCTGAGTCGTTTACGTTGGCCAACGGCTGAAAAAGAACAGCCACAGAACTCTATTTGATATCTAGTCCGCTTTAGTAGTTGCAACCAAAGTATGAAAATAGCAGTTTCACCCCAGGCTTTTTTATGCTCTCCTATTTACCGATGATACACACACTCACCGACCTGAGCCAGCTGGCATGAGAATGCTGGCGAATTATCGACCCTAAGTGGTTTTTGTACGCGGCATCCATCAGGATTACGCAGCGGTTGAAAAAGCGATAGGTCGAAATAGAGCAATGGTCAAACCGAAGAGCAAGTGAACCGGTTGAAAACGATCAGGCGTGCTACATAATATTAGAGCAAATTTCGAGTTGTTGCGTCTGCGGGTGTTAACTTGAAATTGGACGTCTCCCCCAAATTTATACCGACCTGACTTGACCATGCAGTTTAGACGGGGTCACTGTTGAAGAAAAATCAATAGCCACCGTAAACATATGTTAATAATATAAAGTTCATTTCGTAGCATAAATCATACCAAACGGGGAAAATCACATTTGCTTAAACATATGAAATTATGTTTAAGCATTTTTAGCGCAACCAATTGTAAGAAAAATACACAACAACTATACTATACTATTTGCATTCAATACTTAATCAAACATAACCAAGCAACTATATCTGAATGGCACGATTCTGGCAACCCGAAAATCAATTAAAATTGATACCGCTTATATTACACTATACATATGCTATACCTCTCCTTTCTGCTTGAAACAGGCACGATTTCTGTTAAACAATGGGGAACCTACGTCGGGCGGCACACCCCGGTGCTGACCTGGCTGCTACTGGTGGCCGTCGTTCTCGGGGGCACAGC
>JANXVQ010000974.1 GCA_025351545.1 Spirosoma sp. | reverse complement strand
TTTATTTACAGGACAAGACAGTCGACTGCCAAGATTTATACGGATGTTTACAGCAGACTGAATGAATGGGCGAAGCTGTTAAAATTCCCCTACAAATACGAAGTTTTCCTGGAAGATAATTATATGGGTTTTCAACGGAATTACGATAAACCGGTACTCATCCCTGACCTAGACGATAATCAAACTGATAGTATAACCTTGAATGTGACTAACTCAATGAAAACTAAAACCTCCTTTTGGAGCAGGCTATTGGCTCGTCTAAGGCAGCGAAGTCAATCCGAATGGAATAATTCCCCTTTCAGTATAAAATCGTATCGCTTAGCTATTAATAAATTTTTTTTGCAGAAAGGTGACTGCTTTTATCCCTTAAATAAAACGCTTCGTCCCCAAATAGTATGGGTTGATCCCCAAACAGAAAACAAAGTCAAAACCACTGTAATTGTCTGGTAATTAAGGACAACCGACTACCCATTTAAAATCGCCATATTTGATTACTGGGTAATTCATTCCCTACCTCAATCAAGTATGGAAACAAATCATTTTTCGCTTCGACTAAGCAGCCTTACGGCTGATTTGCCGATCAACGCCGATCAGCAGCAGTCAGCCGTCACCGCTGCCCAAAACACCTTCGAGGAGTTGCGTCGACAGGGAGTACCCCTTCATCAAGCAATTGAAAGCGCCGAGTCGGTGTTACTCGAAACGATCACCCCGACCCTGGATGCAGCCAGTCGCTTAAAAGATATTTTAGCCGACGATTTTGAGCAGCAGCCCGAGCTGGCCAGCTCGCCCCATTTTCCCATTCTGCTCCAGAAATTCATGCCAATGCTGGTAGAGCCAGAGAGCCGGTTGGCAAATGCCTTCATTATTGGATTGGTCATTGAGTACCTCGATAAACAGTTGACTAATGGCTTATAATCATCGCGCACACCTGGCCGCCAACCTGGACGCCCTACGATTAGCATTTTTGGTCGACCAACGCACTAAAGCCGGTAACCCGGTAGAGTTGACCGCCGAAGAACGCAACACACTAGCGGCTTATAGTGGCTTCGGTGCCTTAAAGTCTGTGTTGCTGCCGGTTCACAATGATACCCTTTGGACAACCGCCTTGGATAACCAGTTGCGTCCGGGTGTTCAGCAGCTACACAAGCTACTAGCGGAGGCCGCTGGTGATCGGGCGGAGGATTTTCTATCGGGTATCCGGAACAACGTCCTGTCTGGGTTTTATACGCCCCCCCAGATCGTTGAGCCGTTAGGTAAGGAGCTGGCCAGCGTGATGGGTTCTACACCCATTCAGTATTTAGACCCATCAGCGGGAACGGGCATCTTTCCTCAGGCTTTTGCCCAGGGTGGTCTACAGATCGGTTCCGCGCAGCTGATCGAAAAAGATCCCGCGACCGCCCTGGTCCTCAAAGCCCTCTATCCACAGTACACGGTTGAAAATAAAGGGTTTGAAGAGAGCGGCCGTACGCTCAATGATCGCTTCGATCTGGTGGCCAGCAACATCCCGTTTGGTAACGTCGCCATCTGGGACGAGGCCCTGGCCAACAGTAAGGACAAGCAACGCCGGGGAGCCTGCGCCCGGCTACATACCTATTTCAGCGTCAAAAGTGTAGACTGTCTTCGGGAAGGCGGTGTAGCGAAACATCCTGACCACGGATGCCCTGCTTAACTCTCCGGCTAATGAACCGGTGCGTCAGTACCTGATGAAGACCTGCGATCTGGTCTCAGCGGTTCGACTACCTCACAACCTATTTACCGACTTTGTCGGCACGAGTGTAGGAAGCGACGTAATTCTGCTTCAGAAACGAAGCGGTAAAACGGCCCTGACTGATCTGGAAAAGAAATTCATCCGGTCCAGCCTAAGCCCAGCAAAGACGGTTGTCAACGAACTCTTCATTAAGGGTGAAAACATCGTGGCTACTAGCCAAAAACTAGACACCGACCAGTACGGCAAAGCCGCCCTAATCTATGAGCACCAGGGCGGTATCGATGAGATCGCCCGGCAGCTTGGTCGCTACGTAGGGGACGATATGGCCCGAACCTTTCGGCAGAAAAGCTTTGAGCAGCATAGGATGGAGCCTGCCATTCAGCGCGTTCAGCCGAGCCGAGCCGCCGACCGCTCCGCAACACCCCTGTTTGTGCAGGGAGAGTTGTTCGCCATGAACGTCATCGCTCCGGCTTTACCTCGTCCCTTAACGCTGCCATTGGAAGATTTCCACCAGCCTGGGAGTCTGATCTACCAACAGGGCGAAGTAGGCCGGTTGGCGTCCGATCTACAAACACTGGAAACCTTACCGGGACAGGTAGACCATTCACGGCTGGGAGCTATGCTCCAGATTCGGGATGCCTACGAGCGGTTATACCGCCGGGAAACGGATTCCCAGCAGCCACAACCCGAATTACGACTGGCACTCAATACGGCTTATGGTGCCTTTATTACGCGCTACGGAGCCATTAACGAAGGCAAAAATGCGGGCCTGGCTCTACTCGATCCCGATGGCCGCAGTATACTAGCCCTTGAAAATGCGGATGCTACTAAACAGTTTATCCGAGCTGACATTTTTAATCAGCCGGTCAGCATCCAACAGGCCAAAGTAAAGCAGTTTACGGCCCAAGATGCACTAACTGCCTGCCTGAGCAAGCTGGGAAGGGTCGATATAGAGTACCTTCAGGAACTGACCAAGTTACCCAGGCCCCAGCTGATCAAAGACCTGGAAGGTCAGATTATTTATAATCCGTTAGAGCAGCAATACCAGACGCCAACAACGCTGGTCAGTGGGGACGTAGTGGAGAAGCTGGAAGCGATGGAAGCACTGGCCGCTGATCCACTGGCCGGGCCTGCGCTCAAGGCACTGCGTGAAGGTCAGCCCACGCCGATCAGTTTCGATGAACTGGATTTCAACTTGGGGGAACGGTGGATTCCTACCGAGGTCTACGAGCAGTTCGCCAAGAATCTGTTC
>JANXVQ010000901.1 GCA_025351545.1 Spirosoma sp. | reverse complement strand
AACGATCGGCGTGGAGCGGGACGGTTAACCATAAAATGACCTGCTAGTTGTTTGGGGATTAGAAACCCCTTGCGCGCTGTTTTGGTAAAACTATACGTGATTAGTTTATTACTCTTTTATATTTTTCAGTAATCACACGGTCAATACCAAGCTTATCAACCTTTTCAACGCCTTTTTGAATCAGCGTATCGTTTACGATTTTAATAACAAATGGGAATTTATTATTTTCCCACGCCTTGTCAATATAGTAGTCTAAACTCTCCGTATAAACACTATCAACCAACGTATATTTCCCTCCACCTGCCGTGAATGCATTAGAAGAGTCTTTTTTCGGATTTACGGCATGATTCAGAAAAGCGAAATGCGTTGGATTAATTAGTTTAATCATTTTGTGGCTTGGATCGAACGTAGAAAAAGTCGTATCCTTTTCTGTAGTTGTTGCCGAAATTAATTCCCAGGTTCCAACAATTGGCATACCTATTTGTTTGATATCGCAGCCACTCAACGTGTAAGTTACTATAATCAAGATAAGTAAAATTTTGTATTTCATAGCTGCGGATGTATTATAATTCAAGGATTAAGTGAATGGCCTACCCGAAGTCCAATATATATATTATAGCTCCTTAAATTTTGCGGGTTTGGAGAACTGACAAAATTGATTTAGCAAAAGGCAAGGATTAGAATACAAAAGAAAAAAGTGAAGATATGTTTCATATCAAAAGAAATGGTTGTCTAGTAAAGAATTGCTGCGTGGCTATCTAATTACTTTGTACACCAACAAAAAAGCACTTACAGGTTTTATCCTATAAGTGCTTGATTTTCAGTGGCGGTCCGGACGGGGCTCGAACCCGCGACCCCCTGCGTGACAGGCAGGTATTCTAACCAACTGAACTACCGAACCAATCTTGACTTCCGGTCAACGCTGCCGTTTTCCTTTATCGTGGCACAAAAGTAGGTGTTTGGAGCATTCCGTGCAAGGGTCTGCCAAAAAAAATTTGTGACTAAAGTAGCTTGAAGTGCCCTATCCATTGGAAATCAAGCGGTTCGTTCTGATAAATTTTATTACTTATCTCGATAGAACGCACTCTTTACTTCCCTGTGCTCTGTTTAATGGCAGCTACTTCGGCCGGATCAACAGGTGTGCCGTCCTGTTTAAAGACTTCGTGAAACCAGACAGCCGGTTCGCGACCGTTTACGTAAGGCTTCTGCCAGCTGTCCCAAGGTAAAAAAGTTTGGGTTTTGCCCGCTACAAATCCCCAGTTAATCATGCCAATTTTCGCTTTTTTTGCAATGGGTAAGTGTGTCTGAAATTTGCTGTTAACGCCCCGCGCCATGTATTCAGTACAGATAATCGGGCGTCCAAACGTTTGTAAAGCCGGAATGACTTTTTCCAGCGCTTCCAAATTTGAGTATTGATGAAAGGTAATAATATCGGAATTTTCAAACTGCACTTTCTCCATCGGCGTCCACTTTGCCGAATTCTGCCAGTCATCAGGAGTGCGATAAATCCAGACACCCGAGGTTAATGGCTGGGTTGCTCCAGCGGCCCGTGTCCATTGAAATATCTGCGGTAGCAGATTTGTTATGATAGCTACCTTTCGGTCTTTAGGCAGTTCTGTCTTTAAGTAGTTCTGGCCGTAGTTGTTGTCATTGGTGTTATCAGGTTCATTCCAAAGATCCCATGCAAGAATACGCTGGTCGTCTTTAAAGGCACTAACCACACCTTTAACGTAAGCCTCCAAACGCGGGTACTGCGATACATCCGTAAGGGCATCGGCCCCTGGACTTTGCACCCAACCAGAATTGTGAATGCCAGGTGTCGGGTCATGCTGTTTGCCAAGTTTTGGATAAGGGTCCCAGCATGAATCGAATAAAACCAGCATTGGCCGGATTTTGTGTTTGTCACAAATAGTTAGAAACTGGTCTAGCCTTTTGGTGAAACCAGCGGGATCTTGCCAGAGTAAATCGTGCAGAAAAACCCGCATGGTATTCATACCAATGCTCTCGGCCATACCCAGTTCTTTATCGATAGTTATAGGGTCGAAACTGTCGGCCTGAAACATTTCCAACTCATTTATTGCGTTGGCAGGAGCGTAGTTAGAACCTACCAGAAACGATTCTTTAGCATACCAGACATTGGCTTTTTCGGCCGACCAACGACTGGTTTCAGGACTTTTCTGCGCCAAAGTAAGCGTAGAAGCAACGAGAACTATTAAAAATGATAAACGCTTCATGAGGAACATACGGGAATTTTTAGGGTATGATTCAGTTAGTAAAAGATAATTTGCATGGCTGGCAGGCAACATAGCCATCCGAATTCAGATGGTTAACCACCCGATGGCACAGGCATAGGTGTTTTGGGGACTGGCTTACCAAAATTAGGTGAACCATCGGCATTCCAGGTGAATGGCTGAATATGTGGGGCGCGTTTATTACCACAACCGTCTGTAGCTGATGGATTTGCGTGATAAATCATCCAGTCCTGCTTACCGTCGACCGAGCGAAAGAAGCCACCGTGACCGGGCGCCCAAACACCGTTCTCAGGTGCCTGAGTAAATACGGGCCCTACACTTTTGATCCAGTTTTCAGGATCTAGTAAATTACCTTTCCCGTTATAGGTTAATAGCCCGAGGCAATAGTCGAGCCAGCAAGCATTGGCTGAATAAGCAATAAATAGCTTGTTATTATGAGACAGGAATTCCGGTCCTTCGTTAACGTATATTTTAGGGACTTCGCCGTTTTTTTGCCACGCCTGCGGAACGTCACCATGTTGCTCCCAGGGCTGGTCAGGCTGCGAAATTTTAACCCGGTCGCCATCGAGAGTCCAGGGATTTTTGAGTCGGGCAATGTAAATATCCTGCCGCCCGTTTGCCAACCCTTCCCAACCCGACCAGGCTGCGTAGAGTTGACCATTGTACTCTGTAACAGACATGTCGATTTCCCAATGATTGTCTTTGTCGCCGATTTTGCCCTTCATTGTCCACTCGCCCTGCATTGGGTCGAGCGATGAGTTTTCAATAACCCAAACTCGATGTGATAGATTATTCAGCGAATCGGCAGAGAAATACACGTACCAACGATTGTTAAAGGAGTGGATTTCGGGTGCCCACAACTCACGCGAATAGGGTTGGCCAGTTGGTGGGGTATAAATAATTTTGCTTTCCGCCGTGCCGAGGTCAGCCATATTTCTGGTTTTCCAGAGCGTCAGGTTTCTGCCGGTGGTATTCATGTAATAATACCATCCGTCTTTTTGCAGTACCCAGGGGTCAGGACCAGAGCTTTTTATGGGATTCGTAAATGTTCGCTGAGCCAGCAACGTATGCCCAAATAGAAATAAGCCAGTAAGTACCCGAATAAAAAGTCTCTTTTGTTGTGGCGGGATAAGCATGTCGCAGGAAAGTAGTCGTATTCTGTAAAGACAAAAACCAGCATTTTTACCCTGCGTTTTGTGATTAGTTATACTCGGTTAGCTTGCGGGTTTACCTGATTTTGCTTGTTATGAGGTTTAGCTTCGCAGGTGTTGTCTATGCACTGACCGTATAATACCAACGAGTGCGACTCTACTTTAAATTGCACGGAGTTTCATACATGAGTTTTGATCAAGTGTAAACGTGCGTCGCCGAATGGCTTACAGGTGTTCGTACCACCTGAGATTCTAGTGTCACCAGTTAATTTGTGCCTGTGTCCGGTCGTGAGTTAATCGAATTGATCGACCAAATCAAACCGGCACACAGGGCTTATTATCGTTAGACCATTATTGCCGGACCATGCTATACTATAGAGAATCGGCAACCGGTTTAGGCTAATACGTGACGAATAAGAACATCGATATTTATTTAGACTAATATCAAACAAACATAAACGAGCAATCCTTCTAACGCAAGTATTTTCTAAATAAGTTTTCTGGAAATCAATTGAATCTATACTAATAGTCAGTATATGAGTATGTTAGCCTATTATTACCTTACTAATATATCAAAAGATCTCTCGGCCTTTATTACTGGTTGTAGTAACCGGAACAGGTATAGGAGTAGCCGCTTCATCGGCTGTAGGCAATGGAATTAGACCAGGGGTGATGCGTTTACTACCAAAAAGCCGGTTAAACGAACGGGTGTATAGTAAACTCATACCCCCACCCGTTGTAATCGTACTATTGAAACTGGACTGGCTCAGAATACTCTGCTGATTGCGGTTATATACTTTCGCCCGCAAGCGACCATCGGGGGTAATAAAATATTCGAGCGTCCACTCGCCCAGCAAACTGGCCGCGTTATATTGACTTTGGCCGTAGGTGAAACCACCGTCCCGGCTAATGCGCAACCGATCGTTCAGCAACCGGTAGGAGAACCGGAGTTGCAGATTATTAAGTAAGTTTTCATTTTGAGTGCCACTGGTAAAGCCACCAAACGACACACCCACATCCAGATTTTCGTTAAGGTTCGAGGCCAGCCGGCTAATCTGGTTTGACAATAATTCGCTTACGCTATTAGCCACCCCAGTATTCACCTGGCCCTGATCGAACAGGCTGGTTCCCTCAGAAAGCAACTGATTAAATAACAAAACACTACTCACCTGACGAGTCAACTCCTGATCGTTGCTCTGAATCCGGGACTCGAAAGCCGTTACAGCCTGCCGGAAATCTGACGATGATGGATATTCTTTAATATCTAAATCATAACTGATAGTCGGTGTGCCTAATTCGCCGTTTAGTTTAATAACCAGGTCTACCGGATACCGACGGCTTTGATCGGCTCGGGTGTTTGTTGTTGAACCAGTGCTGGGTAACAAAGGCGCCAGCGAAGTGTATTGTGTGTACGCAGCCGTTACATCCAGTAAGGCACCATAAGGGTCGCCGGTCCAGGTGATGCGGCTGTTAGGGCGAATTTGAAAGCGTTTGTTGATAATATTCTGGAAAGTAAAGGTGTATTC
>JANXVQ010000827.1 GCA_025351545.1 Spirosoma sp. | reverse complement strand
GCAGCAGGATCGACTACTTTTGTTTTGTTTATACTGACCGCATTTTGCGTAATAGCCCGACGGGCCTCGCCTTTTGAGGTATACACTTCTCCCCTGCTAGCAACAGATAATAAGTCAGTAATATCTTTACTGTTGGCTAATTCGTCGGCTGACACTTCGGTTTGTGGTACACCTTCGAAGATAATATCAAACTCGTCGGCTTGAATTGAGCGTAATGTTTCTATTGTGGCTTTGCCAAATAGTACTTCTGACGCCTTTACAGCGAAGTCGTACCCTGCTTGCGAATGAACACGAATCGTTACTTCCTGAGAAATTGCCTTCTGTAAAATCCGCAAATGTGGGGCTTCATTGTGTTGGCGCTCTATTTCTTCAATCTCCTCCTGGGACAAAAGCGTAAACACGCGTATTAGGCTAGGACAATCGGCATCGGTCGTATTTAGCCAAAATTGGTAAAACTGATAAGGTGACGTTAAAGCTGGGTCGAGCCAGATGTTACCACTTTCAGATTTGCCGAATTTAGTGCCATCAGCTTTGGTAACGAGCGGTGTGGTCAGTGCAAACGCTTGATGTCCTCCTCCCTGAACTTCTGAATTGCCTGTTTGCGACTCCCCGGCCTCCTTTCTTCGAATTAGCTCGGTGCCCGTTGTGATGTTGCCCCATTGATCGGAGCCTCCCATCTGTAATCGTACATTTTTATTCTTATAAAGCCAATAGAAGTCGTAGCCCTGCAATAACTGGTATGAGAATTCAGTGAAAGAAATGCCGGTTTCGAGTCGTTTTTTCACCGATTCTTTCGCCATCATATAATTGACGCTAATATGTTTGCCTGCTTCGCGCAGGAAACCCAGAAAGGAAATCTCTTTAAACCAGTCGTAGTTATTGACCATTTCGGCGGAGTTAGCTCCACTATCGAAGTCAAGAAATTTGGTCAGTTGCTCCCGAATACCCTCCTGATTTCGTCGTAGTGTTTCTTCAGACAGGAATTCTCGCTCGGCTGCTTTACCCGACGGGTCGCCAATCATTCCTGTAGCTCCGCCAACCAAGGCGAAAGGTTTATGACCAGCTCGCTGAAGATGCACCAACAGCATAACGGTAGCAAGATTTCCAATATGAAGCGACGCAGCCGTAGGGTCGAAGCCAATGTAGCCCGCTGTGATTTCTTTCTGGAGTTGTTCTTCGGTGCCGGGGGTCATGTCGTTCAACATGCCGCGCCAGCGGAGTTCGTCAATAAAGTTCATAATTGAGAAAAGAGTGAAATTGGTTTTCTAATGTGTAGCGAAGGATACCCGTTTCCCTACCTTATATATACAGGCGGTATTCGTTGATTAAATCTGCCATAAAAGTACTAGTTCATGGCAACAGTAAAGATGAATCTCCATAGCTCAGAAAACGATAATTATTCTGCAAAGCTTCCGTGTAAACTCGTTTCCAGTCATCGCCGATTAGAGTGGCAATAAGCAGAATTAGGGTTGAGCCGGGTTGATGGAAGTTCGTAACAACCCCCTTACACATTTTTACCTGGTAGCCGGGTGTGATATAGATGCCCGTATGCGCAACGATAGACTCCTTATTATTAGTAGTCAGGTAGTCTAAAACAGCATTTATCGCATCCCCTACAGTTGGTTGTTGATCGGTTGGGAGTAGATAGGCGTACTGTTGATCAAGCAGGAACGGATCTGAATCGTTACGCAAAAGTTTAGCTCCCATCCAGTATAAACTTTCCAATGCCCGCATGGATGTTGTACCGATGGCAATGACGTTGCCTATATGGGCGATTAAATTAAGTAGGTTCCCTTGCGTGTATACAACCTGTTCGGTATGCATGTGATGCTGCCGGACATCATCGGTTTTGATCGGTTGAAAGGTTCCGGCGCCAACATGTAAGGTCAGATAATCATGGTTGATACCACGTTTGGCAAGTTCCTCAAATACAGCGGGTGTAAAATGTAGCCCGGCAGTAGGTGCCGCCACAGCTCCCTCCTGCTTTGAATATATGGTTTGGTACGTTTCGCGGTCGGCCTCGGTGGCGTCGCGCTTAAGATAAGGCGGTAGTGGAATTTCACCCGCATACTGGATGATTTGAGCAAACGTCAACTCTGTTGGTTGCCAGTTTAGCCGAACTGCCGACTGATCATAATCATGCCAGTTAACCGTAAGTGTAACATCTCCGGTCGGCGTTGGAAATGTGGTTTCCAGCGTCTCGTCCTTTTTCCAGCGTTTGCGGTTGCCAATCATGCCTTGCCAAACGGCCGAACCAGTTGTTTCCATTGCCGATGTAACAGGCTGATCGGCCGGAAATGGATTTAGCAGAAACAACTCAATAATGGCTCCAGTTGGTTTTGTAAAATGCAGCCGTGCCGGAATGACTTTCGTATTGTTAAAAACCAAAAAGCTGTTTTGAGGCAATAGGTTGGGTAGATCCGAAAATCGCTCATGCCCAATCTGACCGCTTTTATAAACAAGCAATTTCGACGAATCGCGTTGAGGCAACGGAAAGCGGGCAATACGGTCGTCGGGCAGTGGGTATTGAAACTTGCTCAACAGCAATTCATTCACTTCACTCATCGTCGCCGGGTTTCATGAACAAACGGATTGG
>JANXVQ010000819.1 GCA_025351545.1 Spirosoma sp. | reverse complement strand
TTCTCAAAACCGACCCACCCAACCACCCATCTTCATTTTAAACTAAACAACAACAGGTTCCGTTTGCTGGGCGGCTAACGCATCGCGTACTTGTGCGGTAAGTGTCAGGGAATATTTGCGAGCCTGTTGATCGTAGATAGGCGAGGAAATGATCAATTCATCGGCCTTTGTTTGCGAGATGAAACTCGCCAGTCCGCGCTGCACTGTCTCCGGCGAACCCACTGCCGAACAACGAAGTGCCTGCTCAATACCCGCCAGTTCATAATCGGGCCAGAGGGTCGTTAAATCGTCGACAGGAGGCTGCATTTGGCGGGCTTTTCCACGTCGGATATAAAGGAACTGCTGTTGCACCGACGTGAACAAACGCTGTGCTTCCTCATCGGTATCGGCGGCAATAACATTAACAGCCACCATCGCATACGGTTCTTTCAGATGCTCAGACGGTTTAAACTGCGTCCGGTAAACCTGCAAGGCCCGAAGTAGTTCGGTAGGGGCAAAGTGCGAAGCAAAGGCGTAGGGTAAACCAAGCATAGCGGCCAATTGAGCGCCGAATAAACTGGAACCCAAAATCCAGATGGGCACATTCAAACCCGTACCCGGTATGGCCTGAACAAACTGGTTAGACTCGTCGGGTTGGAAATAATGCTGTAGCTCAACGACATCCTGCGGGAACGTGTCGGGCCCCGTCGCATCCCGACGTAAAGCACGGGCCGTTACCTGATCGGAGCCGGGTGCGCGACCCAATCCCAAGTCAATGCGACCGGGATAGAGCGACTCCAGCGTGCCAAATTGTTCAGCAATCACCAGCGGGGAGTGATTTGGTAGCATAACGCCCCCAGACCCAACCCGAATGGTTTTTGTACCACCGGCGACGTAACCTATAACGACCGATGTGGCTGCACTGGCAATGCCCGGCATGTTATGATGTTCGGCAAGCCAGTAACGGTTATAACCCAACTGTTCAGCGTGTTGGGCGAGATTTAAGGTATTGCGTAAAGCCTGCGTAGCTGAATTACCTTCCACGATAGGCGATAAATCCAGAATTGAAAACGGAATCATAGTACGTTGATATGTTTAGTTACCCTATTTTTACGGCGCAGTTGGGCGGCAAACAGGGAATTAAAGGCCAACTTCTTTTTCTTTATCAACAACGCGGTTTATCGGAACGGTTCCTGATCGTCGTCCGCTTCCCAGTATTTACGGCCAATTGGCAGCTATTCATCATGACCCTAAAACAACTTAGTATACTTGGTCTCAGTTTCGGCCTGATTACCTGTTCGCCTAAAACATACACGAAGGTTTCGACCGGCAAAACGTATGATTTCTTTAGCTATAAACCCAATCAGAAGGGCAAAATTTCGGCGCACCGGGGCGGGGGCGATCTAAAAAGATATCCCGAAAACTGCATTGAATCATTTACGTATCTGGCTAAAAATCTGCCCGTTATCATTGAGTGCGATATTGACCTGACCAAAGATAGCGTGATGGTGATGATGCACGACGCCACCCTCGAGCGCACAACCACCGGCACCGGAAAACTGATCGACAGAAATTACGCCGAACTTGGGCAGTACCGATTAGAAGATAATCAGGGGAATTTGACGTCCTATAAAATCCCGACTCTGGAGGAAGTGCTTCGCTGGGGTAAAAATAAAGTAACGTTCACCCTCGATGTGAAACGTAACGTGTCGTTTGCGAAAGTGGTAGACATGATTCACAAAACCGGCGCGAGTGATTATGTCGCCGTCATTACGTATAACGCCCAGGATGCCGCCAAACTCAATAAGCTCGACCCGAATCTGATGATCTCGGTAACCATTCGTAACCATGCCGAATACGATCGTCTCCGTGAACTCGGCGTTCCCGATAATCGGATGGTTGCGTTCGTTGGTGTCAAAGAACCCGATGCTGAATTGTATCAGTTTCTGCACCAGAAAGGCATTGCCTGCATTCTTGGTACACTTGGCAACCTGGACAAACAAGCGGTCGCCAAAGGTGATCAGGTTTATAAAACGTTTGCCAAAAACGGAGCCGATATCATGTCTACCGACCGGCCGATAGAGGTTTGGCAGGCGGTGAAATAACGGGAAAGGGTAGGTTTCTTGATTTCGACTGAAATCGGGCTGGATCTCACGGTTTCATAACGCTTCAATAAAATTGCTACTTTCACAAAGTGCAGTCGGTGATCGCCGGGGTAGGTTATGATACCCGCACACAACTTGAATCACAGAATGCCGTCAATCAATCGAAACCGGATTATTTACGGACTGCTCACGGCAAGTGTCCTGCTGACAGGATTCGCATCGAGACACTTTTTCGGGGAAATATCATTTGTCAAGACCTACGCTGGTGATGTACTGTGGGCGCTGATGGTGTTTTTCGGTCTTGCATTTATTTTTAAAACATGGCCGTTTAAAACGATACTGCTGGCGACATTGCTGTTCTCATTCAGCATTGAGATTATTCAATTATACCACGCTCCCTGGATTGATAATGTGCGGGCTACGCGCCTGGGCGGACTGGTGCTGGGCTTTACCTTTGTGTGGAGCGACCTGCTTTGTTATTGCCTTGGCGCTAGTGCGGGTTTACTGGCCGAGATGTACTTGATTCCGGCGCGTTATCAGAGAAAGCAGAAAACGAGTTATTGATAAATACATAGTCAACTATCAGTAAAAAGGCTTTCTCGTGTGAGAAAGCCTTTTTACTGATTAGTTCGAGACTACAATTACCGGTGCAACCTGTTCAGGGTCGTTGTCGGGCGAAGCTTTTTTCTGTTTCAATGCCTTTTTAGCTGCTTTCTTCAACGTTACTTCGTATAAATCTGTCCGGCGATCTTTCAAAACCTGGACTGAACCATGCTCGTGCAGTTCTTTCAGCAAGCTCAAATCGACGTCGGCAATGAGCACCATTTCGGTGTTAGCGGTGGCTTCGGCTTTCACCGCATTTGTCGGAAACTGAAAATCGGAGGGCGTAAACACCGCCGATTGAGCGTAATTTATATCCATGTTCTGCACGCGTGGCAGGTTGCCCACACAGCCCGAAATAGCTACGTAACATTCGTTTTCAATCGCACGAGCCTGGGCGCAATGGCGCACCCGCGAGTAGCCATTCTGGGTATCGGTCAGGAACGGTACGAACAGGATTTGCATACCCTGCTGAGCCAGAATCCGACCTAGTTCGGGAAACTCAACATCGTAGCAAATCAACATCCCAATCTTGCCGCAGTCGGTATCGAACGCCCGAATTTCGTAGCCGCCAACCATACCATAATGCTTCACCTCGTTCGGCGTGATATGGATTTTCCGGTATTCTTCATAGGAGCCGTCCCGGCGGCAGAGGTAGGCTACATTATAGAGTTTCCCATCGTCGTCAACGAGGGGCATGCTGCCGCCCACAATGTTGACATTGTAGGAAATGGCTAATTCACAAAGCTTTTCACGCACCGGTTCGGTGAAGTCGGCCAGTTTGCGAATAGCCACTGGCTCAGGCAGATCGTTGAAGTCGGCCATCAGGGGCGTATTGAAAAACTCCGGTAAGACCATGAAATCAGCCCGGTAATCGCTGACAGCATTGACAAAAAACTCGACCTGTTCCAGAAATGCATCAAGATTTTTGAATAATCTCATCTGCCACTGAATCACACCCAGCCGGATAATCGAGTCTGTATGAGGCTTTTTGTCTTTTTCGGCAACGTAATAAATATTGATCCATTCCAGCAGCGTCGCGTATTCCTTCGACTCTGAATCGCCGGGCAAATAGCCGCGCAATACCTTCCGAACGTGAAAATCGTTGGAAAGCTGGAAGGTCAAGGTTGGATCGTAAATCTCCTTCTGCTTCACCTTTGTGATATACTCACGGGGCGACAGTTCGTCAGAAAATTTATTGTAATTCGGAATACGTCCGCCGGCCAGAATGCCTTTGAGGTTCAATTGCTCGCAAAGCTCTTTACGGGCGTCGTAAAGGCGCCGACCAAGGCGTAAATCACGGAAGTCGGGATGTACAAACACCTCGATACCGTAAAGGTAGTCACCATCGTCACTATGGGTTTTGAAGGTATAGCCCCCCGTAATCTGGAAGTACGTGTGGTTGTCGCCGAACTGATCGTATTTGACTCGAATTGCCAGTGCGCAGGCCACCACTTTGCCATCTACTTCAACGCAAAATTGACCTTCCGGGAATATATGGAGCAGTTTAGTAATTTTACTCTTTTCCCAATAATCACCCCCAATGCCACTATAAACCTCAATCATGGCCTCTTTTAGGTCATGGTAATCTGCTTTCTCTAAAGTTCTGGTCTGAATATGCATTACTGCTCCTTTTCCTGCTTCGACTGTTTGTAATAAAGATATAAAGTGGCCGCTCCAACGCCAGTAAAGGCACTCATGCCTTCCGCCGAAATACCAGGAACAAAAAAACGACGCCCAGGGCTAAATACGCAGACGATTTTTTAACTGGCTGGATGCGTTAATACAGTCGCAATGTGCTCCATATGTTCGTCCGTCAAATCTAAGTGGGTCACAAACCGCACCAAGTGCTTGCCAAATGTGATGCCGCGTATACCTTTTATTTCTAATGTTTTAACATAATCGGCGGCTAAGATGGTTTCGGGAAGTCTGAAAATGACAATATTTGTGTCAACTGGCAGGATTTCTTCAACTTCAGGCAGGCGTTCGAGCATAGCCCCGATTTTTTTTGCACGCGAATGATCCTGTTTCAGCCGATCTATGTGATGATCGAGGGCGTAAATGCCAGCAGCGGCCAGAAATCCAGCCTGACGCCAGCCACCGCCCATCAATTTACGGTAACGCCGGGCTTGCCGAATGAAATCGGCCTTGCCGAGCAGGAGCGAACCCACCGGACAGCCCAGCCCTTTCGACAAACAAATACTAATCGACTCGAATAACTGACCATAGGCCGCTGTTGGTTCGCCTGTTTCGACAAGCGCATTGAAAAGCCGGGCTCCGTCTAAATGAAGGATCAACCCGTTTTCATCACAGACCTTCCGAATGGCCGCAATTTCGGGCACGGTATAGTAACAGCCACCGCCTTTATTAATTGTATTTTCGAGCACAACCAGCTTTGATAAAGGTTTGTGCGAATCAGCGGGACTATATATATACTCGCGGACAAGGTCGGGAGTAAGTTTGCCGCGTTCGCCGTGGGTCAGGCTTACCGATGCCAGCGCATTGACCGAAATGCCACCCCCTTCGTACTGATATACATGCGACAGATAGTCGCAGATAACATCGTCGCCGGGGCGGGTGTGGGTGCGTATGGCGAGTTGATTTGTCATCGTTCCCGACGCGCAGAACAGGGCAGCTTCCATGCCGAATAAAGCAGCCGCCTTCGCTTCGAGCGCATTAACGGTCGGGTCGTCGCCCAGTACATCGTCGCCGAGGGGGGCCGAGAACATAGCTTCGCGCATGGCCGACGTGGGTTGCGTAACGGTATCGCTACGGAGATCAATGAGCATTCGTTTATTGGTCAGGTTGTATGAAAAGGCAAGTTAACCACATGCAGGGCTTCTTTGAGAAATGTTTTACAGACTTTACTGGTATTGAAATGTCTTCTGGAAAGGATATTATAGAACAAATTCAGCCAAAAGTATTGATAATCTTGCTTTTGTGTGCCTTCCCATTATTTTTGAGCAACCTTTTTCGGCCAATTCCGTCTCAATCTGGAATTTGAAATACGGAGTCGGTATTAACCTCCTGCCTTTATTATGCTAAAAAACAAAACTCCCTGGATTATCCTGTTGGTTTTATGGATGATCGGCTCTACCTGGTGGCATACCTGCAAAATTAAACAGCTATGCGGAAATGATTTCCAACCCGTGTCAGCAACTGCTGAAACGCCACTTTCCCTAGTGCCACCCGGCGCCGATGGATTTACAATTGCGGATGGTAATCTCTTCCGGCTCGATCTGCCCGGCAATTTCAGTTTTGCCAAATCGGGTGCCAATGCCAACATGAATTCAACTGGGGGTTCATTGGAGTCGATGGTAACGTACCTGAAAGCCAATCCTGGCCGGACGCTCGAAGTAATCGGCCATTATTCATCGGCAGAAGCCAATACGACCACTTTCCCAAATCTGGGTTTGGCCCGTGCTGAAGGAATTAAGCAATATTTGATACAACAGGGTATTCCGGCCGCATCGCTGACAACAAAAGGCATTGAACGCAGTCTGCCATTTACGGCCAAAGGTGACTCACTCTATGGCGGGCTTGATTTCGCCTTTTCGGGTGTAATAACAGCACCGGCTACTGTTACCATTACCGAGCCAACTACGGAAAATGAACTGGCTGAAACTCAAAAATTTACGTCGGTATTCACACCTATTGACCTGTATTTTTCATTGGGGGAGGCCAACTACATAAAAACCGGAGAAACGAAGAAGTTTCTCGACGAAGCCGCTACCTTTTTAGCGACACATAAAGACAAAAAACTCCTGCTGACGGGCCATACTGATAACTCGGGTCCCGATGATGTGAACATGCAGCTGTCGCGTGATCGCGCCAATGGCCTGAAAGTGAACCTGCATAAATCGGGTATCAACTCAGGCCAAATCGAGGTTAGAGCGAAAGGTGAAACAGAGCCGAAAGCCGATAATAACACGCTTTCCGGTCGCAAAGCCAATCGACGGGTTGCAGTAGTCGTAGTTGAATAAAATCTGTTTAAAACGTTTTCAGTTTGCCGTTTCTGGCCTGTCAGGAATAAACAGAAACGGTAAACATCCAAACTGTAAACTCTTACAATTATGTTTGACATGAATCCCCTCAACTTGCCTGATGCTCAGATCCAGCATATAATTATGCTGATTGTGGCTGTGGTGTTGGGTTTTATCATAGGGTATATTTCCCGGCAAAGTACCATTCGACAGCTCGAAGGCGATCTGGCGAGTACGGAGCGTGACGTGGCCGATTGCTATCAGACAAAGACGGTCGTTAGCCATACTGGTGACGATGAAGAAACAACTGTGCTGAACCGTATTCGTGCCCGTGCCAGCGAAATTAACTTCACTCGTATCGGCGTCGCAACGTCTGCTATTGCTGATGATCTCAAGATCATTGCTGGCATCGGCCCATTTCTGGAAAAAAAGCTGCATGCCATCGATATCTATACGTTCCGTCAGATTGCTAATTTCACTTCGGCCGATATTGAGCAGGTAAATGATATTATCGAGTTTTTCCCCGGCCGTATCGAACGGGATAACTGGGTTGGACAAGCTGCTGAATTGGTAAAAAAGAGATAAGTTTTCAGTGTACGGTTTTCGGCTGATAATAGGCCGAGAACCATGAAACCATAAATCCCGGCGGGGACCCGCAACACCTATTATGTTTGGATTAGACCCCTTTAGCCAACCGGTGGCTATCACCGAAATACTGCTCTTACTGGCACTGGCTGCATTTGTTGGCTGGCTGTTAGGCCGATTAGTGCTGGCCGGGCGAATCAATGCCCTGCGAACAGCGATCGCCGATAAAGAAGCTGAATTAATAAATTGCCGTCAGCCGAAGGCAGGTGGCCGAACCGCCATTGTGGTGCCACCTGTAGCCGTTCGATCAGGACCTGTCAAGGAAACACCTCCGGCGTTTGTCCATGCCGATCCTTTGTTGCCTGCTTTCTCCAACGACGATACACCAGAGTTGATTGATGAAGAGACGCCAACGATTAGCTCGTCGCTCGATGTGCCCTTGGTAGAAATTTCACCTGTTATTCTGCCTGTTTCGTCATCATCAACCACTTATGCCGGGAAGGACGATAACTCAGAAGCGGCTGTCTTGAGCCGAATTGCTGCTCGTGCCAGCGAAGTTAACTTCGACCGTATTGGGCGTGCTACCGCTACTGAAGCCGATGATCTGAAA
>JANXVQ010000805.1 GCA_025351545.1 Spirosoma sp. | reverse complement strand
CCCACCCTGACTGAATTGTGGCAAATATTTCGAAACATTCTTACGATCCTGGCCTACGAAAAAGCCAAACAGCATGCCATTACTTTGCGTCCGCTGATAAGCCAGTTCATCAAAGAAGGTGGCTTTGTTATTAACATTATCAATACGGGCAAGGTCGGGTTTGATAGGATCGAAGCCCTGCTTCTCAATAGTGGCACTATCCATCCCGCTAACATAATAATCGCCTACCATCTGGTATAGACGGCCTTTAGTTGTGGTCCTGGACGCATCCTCAAGCAGGACCTTCATAGCATCCAGGCTCTTTTGCCGAAGTTCATTAAAACTACCCCACGATGTTTTTGACGCCGGAACAGCATTTTGCCGAAGCCAGTTGCCGTTGGCATACTGATAAAAATTGTCGCCCGGTTTCACCGATAAATCCATATTTTGAGGATCGATGAATTTTGGAGACACTGCGGCTATAAAACCTATAACCAGCGCTACTGGTATAAAAAAAGCTACTCGTTTAGTCATGTTTTTAACAGTTTGGGTTGATGAAAGGCCACAAATTTAACTAAAAATAGGAACGCGGATTAAGTTGATAGCACAGATTCAAAACAGTTAGATCCGTTTAAACCCGTTCTATCAACCTAATCCGCGTTTCTATACGCTTTATGTTTATTTACTCGCCGTCAACTCCGATTGAAATTCTTTATATGTACCAGCCTTGTACTGGTCAAACGGCTCTTTTTGATGGTAATTTTTGCCGAAGTACGTGATAATCTGATGAAACATGCGTGGTTCCAGATAGCCGGGAATTGGCTGAATCAGGTTAAATTTCTCGTCTAAAAACACTGTTGTAGGATAGCTCATCTGATTTTTCAGCAAGGCTGCGGCCAGTTCATGAACGCCCCGGCTACCTCCGCTAATAAATTTAAATGTCTGGTTGCCTAATGTCACATCAGCGGTTTGCTCCGCATTGAATCGAACAGCATAATAATTCTCGTTCACGTAATCAATAATGGCGGGTTTTGCGAAGGTCTCGCGGTCCATCACTTTACACCACCCGCACCAGTCAGTATACACATCGACTACAAATTTCTTAGGTTTTTTTTGCGTCAGCACATAAGCCTCCTGAATAGTTAGCCATTTGATATGCTTACGTTCGTCACTGGGTTTGCCCGTTGCCGGCTCAATGGGTAAGGTAGTTCGGAATGCGCTTATCGTGAGCAAAACGAAAGCAGCAAAAAAGAGAAGCAGACGGTTCATACGTGCTGTTGTTTTTAATTGATAACGTTTGGTGGTCAATTAAATTAGAAAAACTGACCGGTATTGACAGAAAAATGCCTGTGGCAATAGCGCATTAAGAAACGTTTTATCCAGGCAATTTAACAGCCCGCAGAATATCGCGTTTACCATGTGGACCGGGATGCTTTTCTACAGTAAGGCCCGCCGTTCTCATGTTGCGTTGCACATAACTTTTTGAGCAATAGGTCGTCAACATACCACCAGGTAGCAATAAATGGGCCATTTGTCTGAAAATTTCAGTCTCCCAAAGTTCAGGCTGAGCTGTTGGCGCAAAGGCATCGTAATAAATGATGTGAAACCGGTCGGATGTATGAAAGTCCTGTAGCCTGCCCTCATGTTTAATTAAGGTAAAATAGGGGTTTATCGCAATCGGCTCATTCCAGGGAGATTCGTGAAGTTTCGACAGGTATGACGTACCCAACAATGTGTCGTAATTAAGCTGGCAAGTATCATTTACAGCCATTGGATACGCGTCAATAGCGTAGTAAACTACCCGTCGCTGGTGGGTCTGCGCTTCGCGGGCAGTTAATAGTGCATTCAGGCCTGTACCAAAGCCCATCTCGAATATATATAGCTCAGGTTCAGCAAACTTGTCGAATGCGTCCAGTAGGCCCAGTTCAATGTATACCCGCTGCGATTCCTGGTACGCTCCATGAATTGAATGATATGGTTTGTCGAGTTCCTCATTAATGGCGGTATGAGAACCGTCGGCCGTTACCAGTAAGCGAATATCTGCTTTCATTATCTGTCGTTTTTGGGTATTTTTGCCACTGCTTTACTGAGTAATAGGGGAGCAAAATTGGTTCATTACTCAATAAAAATTTTTCACTATTATATTCAAACCAATGATTCAACGCGTTCAAACGATATTTTTGTTTCTTATCACCGTAGCTATGGGTATCGCCCTGACGAATCCCATCTGGGAAAAAGCTGGCGTACAATCGCCCGAGATGGCCCATTTTACAGCCCTTCGATACGTTCAACAGCAGGGTATTACAACATTTGAAACCCCAACCTGGTATTTGGCTCTGTTGATCGCCTTAGTCGGGCTATCATCACTCTACGCCATTTTTCAATACAAAAACCGGCTGACCCAAACAGCCATGTGTGCCGCCAATGCGCTGATGCTAACCTCCATAATGGGTATTGTCCTTTATCGGACGCTTTACGTGGGAAAAGAATACGGTAACTCCGCCGATCAGGGCACGTTTTTACCGGGCTTCTACGCGATCATTGCGGCTTTGGTTTTTAACGCGCTGGCGAATCGATTCATTCGACGGGATGAAAAATTAGTACGCGGATCAGACCGGTTACGGTAGAAATTGACTTTCATAAAAGATGGGTAGTTCAGCGGCACTTTATGTTGTCGCTGAACTACCCATCTTTTATGAACGTATCCCACCCTTCTGTAAACGCTTTTGCTGTATCTTGAGCGGAAATACAACCTCTGCAAAAAATGAAAAATCGTTTACGCGCACTTCTTTACTTACTACTATTTACCAGTGCTTATCAGCTCAAGGCCCAGTCACCACCGGGCGCCACCTCAGGCAGTATTGCTACGTTTACCAGCGGCATGGAGCGAAACCCTGGTTTCATGACCTATTACTGGGACGCTAAAAAAGGCAAAATCTGGCTCGAAATTTCCACCTTCGATACTGAGTTCCTATACTATCCTACACTGGCACAAGGCGTTGGCTCCAACGATATCGGTCTTGATCGGGGTAGATTAGGACAGGAACACATCGTCAAGTTTGCGCGTAGCGGCAACAAGGTTTTAATGATCGAACCAAACTACGCGTACCGTGCTATCAGCAACGACCCACTTGAACGTCAGGCGGTTGAGGAGTCATTTGCAAAATCCGTTCATGCCGGATTCGAGATTGTGGCGGAAGAAAATAGCAAAGTTATTATTGACCTTACACCCTTTCTAATGCAGGACGCGGTTGGGGCTGTGCAGGCCATCGCCCGAACTAAGCAGGGAAGCTTTAAATTCGACCCGATGCGGAGTGCAATGTACTTACCCCGTACCAAAGCTTTCCCACAAAACACTGAATTCGAGACGATTATTACGCTCACCGGCGACAATCCGGGGGCTTACCTGCGGGAAGTTGTACCGACACCCTCAGCCGTGACGATGCACCAGCACCACTCGTTTGTTCAGCTCCCCGATAAAAACTACAAACCCCGACTATTCGACCCGCGTATCGGTTATGGTGGTATTGAGTTCTTCGATTATGCCACGCCCGTTAATCAGCCGATCATGAAACGGTATATTTCGCGGCATCGGCTGGAGAAGAAAGATCCTTCCGCAGCCGTAAGCGAAGCCGTTAAACCAATTATTTATTACCTGGACCCCGGAACGCCCGAACCCATTCGCTCAGCGCTGATGGAAGGCACAGCCTGGTGGAATCAGGCGTTTGAAGCGGCTGGCTACAAAAACGCCTTTCAGGTTAAGCTACTCCCAGCCGATGCTGACCCAATGGACGTTCGTTATAACCTTGTGCAATGGGTTCACCGATCCACGCGGGGCTGGTCATACGGAGGCAGCATTAGTGATCCGCGTACCGGAGAGATTATTAAAGGAAAAGTTACGCTGGGTTCGTTGCGTGTTCGGCAGGATTATTTGATTGCGCAGGGGCTGGTTGGAAACTTTAGCGCAGCGTTGCAGGATTCATCCCAGACCGACCCGATGATGACGATGTCGCTTGATCGACTTCGGCAATTGGCTGCGCACGAAGTGGGTCATACACTTGGTTTACCCCACAATTACATTGCCAGTACGCAAAACCGGGCTTCGGTCATGGATTATCCAACAATGGTAGCCAAGATAAAAGGAGCTAGTATTGATCTGTCTGATGCATATGCCAAAGGAATCGGAGAATATGACAAGTGGAGTATTCGCTATGGGTATGAGCAGTTTCCGGCAGGGACTAACGAGAAACAGGCGCTGGATAAACTGGTAACTGACCTGCACAAAACGGGTATGTCGTTTCTGACCGATCAGGACGCCCGGCCCGAAGGATCATCGCACCCCGGCACGCACTTGTGGGACAATGGCGCTAATGCGGTCGATGAATTAAAGCGCGTATCCGATGTCCGGCGTATGGCGCTGGCCAACTTCTCGGAGAAAAAAATACCCGTTGGAACACCAATGGCCATGCTCGAAGAAGTGCTTGTACCGATGTATATGTTTCACAGATATCAGGTCGAGTCTGCCGCCAAAGTGGTGGGTGGGCAAACGT
>JANXVQ010000765.1 GCA_025351545.1 Spirosoma sp. | reverse complement strand
GCGATGGGCAAAACTGTTGAGTCACATCCGTAAAGTGAATCCCCTGCGGTGACGAGTCGTTTCGCAGTAAATAGCTTCGGGCGGGTAGGGGGTACTGGCCCGGAATCTGGCGGCCACCAACAAATAAATCCAGGTCCTTGTCGTGGTCAAAATCGCAGGCGACTACGCAGGAACCACTGCCGGATAAATCGGGTAACGTACCGGCGGGTGACAGGCTGAAATCACCCTTGCCGTTATTCAGGTACAACTGATCCTGATAAACTGCTTTCTCGGCGGCTGGTCGTTCATTGCTGCCATACACTACGTATAAATCCAGGTCTTTGTCGCCATCGGCATCAAAAAACAGGGCACTCGTCGCTTCCTGCCCGGTTTGCGTAGGAAGCGGTCGTTTCACAAAGCCACCGCGGGCGTTTTGCCAGAATAGGCAAGCTGCGCTACCCCGATATGACCCACCCACAAAACAATCGTCCAGACCATCACTATTGACATCCCCAACAGCCAGCGCGAAACCGGATCGCGACAGCATTTTGTGCATGGCCGCCGTTTGTTTAAAATCAACAAAATCAGATTCTTGATGTGTAAAGTCGATTGGGTACAAAGCCGTTACGTCCGAGAAAAGCATTGGTTGAGGAATGCTAGGTATTGGTTTGGTCGTTGCCTTTGCCTGTTGATAAGAAAGTGTAAGAACTTGATTAGTAGGGATCTGTCGTCTGGTTTCTATGTGTCCACCCGGCCATTCAATTTGTAAGGAATCAATCTTGTCCGTCTTGTCTAACCCAAAATGGAGTACCGGCTCTACGGAGGACAGATAGCCTCGCACCACCGCTAGCTCCTGATACTGTAGTTGGCCCGCTCGCCAAAGGGTCACTTTAGCGCCAATGCCTTGACGGTTGGCCGAATCACCCTGTAGTTTGATGGTCAGATAATGCTGATTGGGTAACTGTTCACGACTTCGATTGCGATACATAAGTGCTTCCGAATCAACGTTGTTAACCACGAGATCCAAGTCGCCATCGTTGTCGAAATCGGCGTAGGCGGCACCATTGGCAAATGATTTGGTATTGAGCCCCCACTGCTGAGATACATCCGCGAATGAGCCATCGCCCGCATTTCGGAAGGCATAATGTGAGAGCGAAATCTCAGGCACTTTTTCTAATAAATCGAGTCGTTTTTTTGTGTTGTATTCGGTGGTGCCAAAGCCGGAGAAGTCTTCGGTAAAGTTGATAAAATCGCGGTCGGTAACGTTTTTTCGATAGCCATTGGTGATGTACATATCGTTCCAGCCATCGTTGTCGTAGTCGGCCAGTAGAGTGGCCCAACTCCAGTCTGTTTGCGCGACGCCAGCCATCAAACCGACTTCACTAAACAGGGGTGTATTATTGTCGGCCAGATTGCCCAGGTTCAGTTGAAGCGAATTGCGCATGTACTGCATCTGGTTGCCATAGGGCGCGGAAACGCTCATTTCTTTGCGGTCATAATCCTGACCGTTCAGCATCATTTTGAGTCGTTTATTCTCCTTCGGCAGCATGTCTAACTGCATCAGATCCAGACGAGCGTCGTTGTTGAGATCGGCCGCATCGACGCCCATACCATACATACTGGTGTGCGCCGTAGCCTGTTTTATAACATTGGTAAAGTGGCCTTTGCCGTCATTCTGGTAGAGAATGTCGCTGCTGGTAAAATCATTGGAACAATAAATATCGGGGTAGCCATCTTTGTTGAAGTCGTTGATAACCAGCCCTAACCCAAGCTCATCGTAGGTGATGCCTGCCTGCTGCGAAACGTCTTGAAAAACCGGATGCCCGGCGGGTCCAATGCCTTCGTTGCGATAGAGTTTACCCGTGCTTGGATGCGTTCCGTCGGAAACAACCGGACGAAGGTGGGCGGGATTTTGATAATCGGGGGCAGTGTTGAGCAGAAAAACGTCTAAATCACCGTCAAGGTCGTAATCGAAAAAGGCCGATTGTGTAGTAAAGGCCGGGTCAGCTAATCCGTAGGCTTTCGCCATTTCGGTAAAAACAGGTTTTCCCTGTTTAAGTCCCTGATTCACAAACAGCAGGTTTTCTGTGTGTTTCAAGGCCGGATGACTCGCCACCGAAACATACATATCCAGCCACCCATCCTGATTAATATCCGTAACAACGACGCCTGAGCACCAGCGATCAGTCGTTAGCCCAGCCAATTCCGTAATATCATCGAAGGCAAAGCCATCATTGTTTTGTTTCCCCTGATTCAGATACAGACGGCAACTGACCTGATTGCCGGTGAAGAACACATCCGGGAAACCATCATTATTAAAATCACCAATGCCAACGCCCCCACCGTTGTAGAAATTGGTGAACGTGAAGCCATTTAACTGTTCGGAGGGTGTTAGCGAATTAGTGAAATTTATATGTGTCCGGGCGCTGGGAAGCTGTTCAAACAGGGTAGGAGAGGACCGGTGACAGGCCGTCAAAATACTGCTTAGAATACCAATCCAGATGACCCGCACCCACATTTTTTGCATAAAACAACTTGTTTAGGATAATGGATAATTGTTGTGGTGTCAGGTTCTTAAACCTGACACTGTGAGATTTCTTAAAACCTCTTTTAAGAGTATAGGCAAGGTTTTAAGAAACCTCGCTGTGTCGGTTTTGAGAAACCGACACCACACACGCCAACCGACACCACAAAAACGACCCTCTCCTTACAATAATGACACCGGGAATACCCGGTGTCATTATCAATCAATTGTATAACGTCATTCGCTTAATAACCAGGATTTTGACCTTTAAGACCCACATTGGGATTATTATCAATTTCCTGCTGGGGAATTGGCAGTAGTTCATGTTTACCCTTCTGGAAGTAAGTAAGCGGCTCGGTTTTTAGCTTACCCTGCTTCCGCCAGCGCAGAATATCCCGGTTCCGAATTTCCTCACCGTTTAATTCGACCCGGCGTTCGTGTATAATGGCGGCCAATACCTGATCTTTCGTGGAAACCGGGTAGTTCGCCGTCGGATAAACAGGCATCGCTATACTAGGGCGACTTCGGATCATGTTCATATATGTAACCGCACTGGCCGTGTTACCTAACTCATTTTCGCACTCAGCCATCGCCAGCAGTGTTTCGGCATAACGCATGATACGCTGGTTGATGCCGCCCGTTGTGGAAACCCCTGCTTTATACATCAGGGTAAACTTCCGCCAGCTTACTTTTTGCTCTTTACCGTCTACCATCGAGCCAAAGCCATTTTGTTGGGCATCGGTCAGCACACTCTGATCATTGTTGTACTTATCGCCCGTTGTGTACACCGATTTAGCATAACGCGGGTCGGTTTTAGTATCACCCTTGCTGATTTTTTCAAACTCGGCCAGTAGGCTGTTCGAGGGAATGATGTTGCGCCAGCCAATGCCCGAATACTCCTGAGTGCGAACGGTTTCTTCACCACCCGCAGCACCATCACCATCGGTGCCCCAGTTAAATGTACCCCCCGATGGCAGGAAGTTAACCTCCCATATCGACTCTTTATTGAACTCCGTTTCTTCAATGAAATTGTCGTTATACTCATTCACCAGTTGATACGTGCCCGAGCTAATGATTTTCTGAAGTTCTGTTTTTGCGTTGGCATAATCGCCCTGTTGCAAATACAC
>JANXVQ010000730.1 GCA_025351545.1 Spirosoma sp. | reverse complement strand
GCAAAGGTAATTAGCTAACAGGTTAACCAGCTAACGCTGCTGTTTGGTAAAAATACCTTATCAGATGTTTCATTGCCTTATTTGTACGTTGCTACTTATCGTCTATTTATTTTCTATGAGAAAGCCCTGATGGTATTTATGAAAGATAAACTTACGTGTAAGGTTGATTTGCCAGCAGGGGTGTCCGCTTAAGCAAAAAAAACTCCCCCGTCACGGTAGCCGTAGCGGGGGAGTTTTTATCGTATTTAAAAAGAGAAGTACCGGTAGAACTACGACTGTGAAGGCGCGGTTGACGTTGGCGTTGCGTTCTCTTTCGTACCGTAACGCTTGCGGAACTTGTCCACACGACCGGCTGTATCGAGCAGTACGTTTTTGCCCGTATAGAACGGGTGCGACTGCGAGCTAACTTCAATCTTAACGAGCGGATAGGTTTTTCCTTCGAACTCGACACTGTCTTTGGTTTGAACTGTTGAGCGCGTCAGAAATTTATAGTCGCTCGACAGATCGTGGAATACCACTTCGCGGTAATCCGGGTGAATGCCCTTTTTCATGATTAATCTCAGTTTCTTGTCATCTTCTCGGTTTCCGACCGAAAAGGATTGCAAAGGTACGGTGTTCGGGGCGAATAGCCAAGCCTTTGCAGGCTTCTTTTATAGGTTGATTATGAACGAAATAAATTGGGACCATTGCCTAATATTGGCGTAACAAAGGCTTGTCACTACCCGATTTTTGTTTTTACTTTAAGAATAATTGTACTTCCTCTCTAGTTCGCCAGGCTACTGGCAAACCTCATAGAGCAATTAGTGAATTCGCTTTTTTTATTTTTAGAACAGCTCTTTGATGTAGTATTGGTAAGTCGTTCAGCACTACGGCTTAACAATTTCTTAACCTGCCTGGTAGCGTTGTACCTTTCAATAATTCACGAAAACACCCGAACCTTCCCGGTCCGTTTTCCGTCTATTTCAAAGAAACTTTAGACAGCCATTTTTTCTGACGGTGGTGAAAAGATACGGCTTAATAACTTTGGTTACATTGTTGGAAGCGTGAAACTAGTTTATCACTTGGTCCATTCGCTTTATCGTCCTAAATTTTACTGCATTTATCATTTTTTATACCTTATAACTAACCCAAACGCTCATGTTTGTAGTCAAACGCGATGGACGCCGGGAGTCGGTTAAATTCGACAAAATCACGGCTCGAATCGAGAAACTGTGCTATGGTCTCGACCCCGCTTATGTACAACCGGTAGAGGTAGCGGTAAAGGTCGTTAGTGGCCTTTACGATGGTGTAAAAACCACCGAACTCGACAATTTAGCTGCCGAAACGGCCGCGTCGATGACCACAAAACACCCGGACTACGCCGTTCTGGCGGCTCGGATTGCCATTTCGAACTTGCACAAAGAGACGAACAAATCGTTCTCTGGCACCATCAAAAAACTGTATCAGTACGAAGACCCGAAAACCGGAGAAAATGCGTCGCTGATTGCCAAAGAAGTCTATGAAATCGTGCGCCAACATGCAGCGCTTCTGGATTCTACGATTATCTACGATCGGGATTACGGCTATGATTATTTCGGCTATAAAACACTCGAAAAGTCGTATTTGCTGAAGTTGAACGGCCGCATTGCCGAACGTCCACAGCATATGCTTATGCGTGTTGCCGTTGGTATTCACATGGAAGATATCGACGCGGCTGTGGAGACCTATAATCTACTATCGGAGAAGTGGTTTACGCACGCAACGCCAACGTTGTTCAATGCTGGAACACCGAAGCCGCAAATGTCGAGTTGTTTCCTGCTGACGATGAAGGACGACTCCATCGACGGTATTTACGACACACTGAAACAAACCGCCAAGATTTCGCAATCGGCGGGGGGTATTGGTTTAAGTATCCATAACGTTCGGGCTACTGGAACCTACATTAAAGGCACAAACGGAACATCAAACGGGATTGTGCCCATGTTGCGCGTGTTTAACGACACGGCTCGCTACGTCGACCAGGGCGGTGGCAAACGCAAAGGTTCGTTCGCCATTTATCTGGAACCCTGGCACGCCGATATTTTTGATTTCTTAGACCTCAAAAAGAACTCGGGTAAAGAGGAAGGCCGCGCCCGTGATTTGTTCTACGCGCTCTGGACGCCCGATCTGTTTATGAAGCGTGTGGAAGATGACGATGTTTGGTCGTTGTTCTGCCCGCACGAGTGCCCCGGTATGGCCGACTGCTACGGCGACGAATTTGAGGCTTTATATACGCGTTACGAACGCGAAGGCCGTGCCCGCCGTACCATCAAAGCACAGGAATTGTGGTTCAAAATTCTGGAATCCCAAACCGAAACCGGAACGCCGTACATGCTGTATAAGGATGCGGCCAACAAGAAATCGAACCAGAAGAACCTCGGCACGATTAAGTCGTCGAACCTCTGCACCGAGATCATCGAGTACACTGCTCCCGACGAAATAGCGGTTTGTAACCTCGCATCGCTTGCCCTGCCGAAGTTTATCTCGCTCGGGAAAGATGGCATCATGCGGTTCGATCACCAGAAGTTGTATGAAGTGACCAAAACGGCCACCCGCAACCTCAACAAGATCATCGATGTCAACTATTACCCGGTAGAAGAAGCTCGTCGGAGCAATATGCGCCACCGGCCTATCGGTATTGGCGTACAGGGATTGGCCGATGCGTTTATTTTACTTCGGATGCCGTTCGAATCAGATGAAGCGCGTCGCCTGAACGAAGATATTTTCGAGACGATTTACTTTGGTGCCATGACTTCCTCGATGGAGCAGGCAAAAGAATTTGGCCCATATGAAACCTGGAAAGGCTCGCCGATTTCGGAAGGCATATTCCAGTTCGATATGTGGGAACGCGATGGCGAACCGGTAAAACCAAAATCGGGCCGTTGGGATTGGGAAAGTCTGCGTAAAGATGTTGTGGAACATGGCGTTCGAAACTCACTGTTGATCGCTCCGATGCCAACCGCTTCGACCTCGCAGATTCTGGGTAACAACGAATGTTTTGAACCGTACACGAGCAACATTTATACCCGTCGCGTGTTGTCGGGCGAGTTTGTGGTGGTGAACAAACACCTGCTCAAAGACCTCGTGAAACTGGGCCTATGGAACGACGCGATGAAGAACAACCTGATTCTGGCAAATGGCTCGGTTCAGGCAATTCCGAACATTCCGCAGAATATCAAAGACCTTTACAAGACGGTTTGGGAGATTAAGCAGAAGCACATCATTGACATGTCTGCCGATCGGGGCGCTTTCATCTGCCAGTCGCAGTCGTTGAACATCCATATTCAGGACTCGAATTTCGGCAAGCTGACCTCCATGCACTTCTACGCGTGGAAAGCGGGTCTGAAAACGGGCATGTACTACCTCCGCACAAAAGCCGCTTCCGACGCGGTGAAGTTCACGGTTGTACAACCACAAGCCGAACCACAACTGGAGCCGGTAATGGCCGAAACGGTAGCCGTTGAAAGACCGCTCGATTATGTGCAGTATGCCAAAGACCACGCTCAGAATACAATACCGCAGCCCGTACCGATGGTAACGGACCTCGAACAACAATATGCCGCCATGACCTGCTCCCTCGATGACCCGGAAGGTTGCGAGATGTGCGGTAGTTAGTAGGAATACATATTGAAAGTTTGTAAGTATTTAGGTAGGTAGTTAAGCTTTGATATTCGTGGTTGAGACTAATGATATAGCCGAATTAAAAGCATTGATTATCAGCTTGCAAGCTGAGATTATGCGTCTACGTGCTGAAA
>JANXVQ010000712.1 GCA_025351545.1 Spirosoma sp. | reverse complement strand
GCAGTTTTGGGGGGCGAAACGGTTTACGTTCTTTTACTTTTTTACTGGTTTAGGTGCTGCGTTTTTATTCTCGGGGATAAACTATTTTGAGATGCACAACGTATATGGAACGATTCAGGCATACGGGGCACACCCTGGCTACGATAGTTTCCTGGCCTTTGTTGACCAGCATGCAGGCTCTTATTATGATCGGTTAGTGCCGTTTATTGAAAAGTTTAGAGAGTTTCCAAACGATAGCAAAAACATTGAAGACAGTGTTGCTATTATTAATCGGATATTTACGAATCAGGTTGATGAACCAATGGTAGGCGCATCTGGTGCGATTTTTGGTGTAATAATGGGTTACGGACTATTATTTCCAAACACTCAACTATTTTTATTGTTTCCACCTATACCGGTTAAAGCAAAGTACCTCGTTATCTTCTACGGAGCGATTGAGCTTTATTCGGGTGTTTATCGGGCGCAAGCTGACAATGTTGCTCATTTCGCCCACATAGGCGGTATGTTGTTTGCATTTATACTGATCAAATACTGGGGTTCACAACGAAAAACGTTTTATTAGGGATGAGCGGGTTGTTCGATGATTTTCGGAGCGAATTCAATAAGCCCAACAACACGTTGGTGCAATTGATATTAGTTAATGTCGTCATATTTTTGGTCCTGTTGCTCACGAAAGTGAGCCTGACAATGGCCCAGAATTTAGATGCCTATTACCTTGTTCGGCAGCAACTGATGCTTCCGGGCGATATTCGTGCGTTTTTGCACAAACCCTGGACCTTATTCACGTATTTTTTCACGCATGAAGAGATTTTCCATATTCTCTATAATATGCTGTTCCTGTACTGGTTCGGTCGGTTGATAGATGAGTACCTGGGTAATCGTCGACTCATGGGTTTATATATTATGGGGGGGCTGGCAGGAGGTATTCTGTATTTAGCCATGTACAATCTGGTACCTTACTTTCAGGATCAGGCCGATACGGCTCGGATGCTGGGAGCGTCGGCTGCTGCATTTTCAGTGGCCGTTGGCGCAGCAACACTACTACCAAATTACACGTTTCATTTGCTCTTTTTCGGTCCTGTACGAATTAAATATATCGTTTTTTTCTTCATCATCCTTTCCGTTGCCCAATCAGCAGGTACGAATGCAGGTGGCAATCTGGCGCACCTTGGTGGTGCGCTGATGGGCTTTGCCTATGTTAAATTACTACAGAACGGAACTGACCTTGGCCGACCTCTTTATTGGCTTGTAGATGGTTGGAGTAATCTGCTCAAACCTAAACCAGCCGTTACAGTATCGTATCGGCAACGAAGCAACGCCACCACACAGGCGAGTACGTTTGTAGCCTCGACAAGCACCACTGCAACATCGGCATCGACACCCGATCAGGATGAAGTTGACACGATTTTAGATAAAATTTCGCGATCCGGTTATGAAAGCCTGACCCGCGAAGAAAAGCAAAAACTCTTCCGTGCCAGTCAGCGGAACTAAAGTTATTTATCGGTCTGTACACGACGAATACGATAAAACAGGTACCTATAATTCCTGCAAAAATCTAAGCCTTTGCCACCTGCGTACGTATGAGGGCGACCGAAGGCTTAGATTTTTTATAATTATTGAAATTTGTAGTAGCTTCGTTGATCGAATGCTACTGACAAGCTGTCAATAGAACAATGGACTCTGTACGTGTGTTGTTGTAAGACAGACGCTTATATGCTATCACCATGCTGATTACCCCTGGCAGTCTTCTTGCCACAATCAATACCCCCGACGATCTTCGCAAACTCGATAAATCCCTCTTACCCCAAGTTGCCGACGAATTACGTCAGTTTATTATCGACGATGTATCGGTTTACGGTGGGCACTTTGGGGCTAATTTGGGCGTAGTTGAACTAACGGTTGCTCTCCATTACGTTTTCAATACGCCCGACGACCAACTCGTTTGGGATGTAGGCCATCAAGCCTACGGTCATAAAATTCTGACAGGTCGGCGGGAGAAATTTCATACCAATCGATTTTATAAAGGACTTTCAGGCTTTCCCAAACGGAAAGAAAGTGAGTACGATTCGTTTGGCGTTGGGCACTCATCTACCTCCATTTCGGCAGCGTTGGGAATGGCTGTAGCCTCGCAGTTGCAAGGTAATACGCAGCGTAATCACATTGCGGTGATTGGCGATGGAGCCCTAACAGCGGGTGAAGCTTTTGAAGGCATGAACCATGCCGGGGCAACGGACAGTAATCTGCTCATTGTACTCAATGATAATTGCATGAGCATTGACCCCAATGTGGGCGCTTTGCGCG
>JANXVQ010000693.1 GCA_025351545.1 Spirosoma sp. | reverse complement strand
GTTGCGCTCTGTCAGTGGATACGGAAAAAAGTTTCGATTTGGCACCGGGCGCACCCGGCCCTGGCCTACTGAATCGGCGACTATCTTCAAGCCGGAAACCCTGATAAGCCAGTTCGATTTGGCGGTTCTTGTCAATCTCCGTCAGTATCGTGTCGGCTGTTTGTGCACCGGCATAGGCTGGTAGACTGGCACCAATGCAGAACACATATGTTACCGCTGTAAAAGCAACCGTTACCGGACCCGGCTTACGTGTTACGGTAAGGGTATAATTGCCGTCAGCATCGATTGTCGTACCAACAATAACTACTGTTGGACCGGGGAGAGACATTTTCTCCGCATCCGTAACCTGGCCTTTGATCATGTAACGAGTGCCCTGCGCAAACGCGTTTGTACAAAGCAACAAGGTTAGCCAGAGCATCCAGATGGAGTGAGTGCGTCGGCTAGCAAGTACGTACCTGTTGTCTATAGGTTTGTCGTTGAAAGTGATTGGTGTTAAAAATTAATGTAAAATATAAGTATAAAATTTCTGCATGGTTTATTCGTCAGGCTTGGTTGCGCGATAAAAAACAAAATGGCATTTTTTAGTAAATTTGAATCTTCGATAAGTTTTATATACTTCATGATCAACCGCAACCTATTTGGATGGCTCTTCACAATTTCCGCCCTATCTGTTCATCTGGTAACCGCACAGTCGACCAGTTCACCAGCCAAACAACGGTATACAAACCTTCAACAGGCTATTTTCTCGGGTGGCCAGCTAAACGGGTCGGCCGGGCCGCGTAGTGTAAATTGGATTGAGGGCGGGAGTAAATTCTCGTTTCTCGATGGTCAGAACACCATAAAAACGTTGTCGCCAACAGACCAGAAAGAAGATGTTGTTTTCGATGGCAGCCAACTAAAATTTCCCGGCACCGAAAAACCGTTCAATTATGAATCGTTTCAATGGTCTAAGGATTCAAAAAATATCTTCTTTCAGACGAATTTCCGTAAGGTGTATCGTCGGTCAGGCGTGTCAGATTATTATGTCTATTCTGTTGCTGGTAAGAGCTTAAAACTTGTGGCGAAAGATGCGCAAACGGCTGAATTAGCGCCCGATGGTAGTAAAGTCGGATACGAGCGTGGCGGGAATTTGTTCGTGTTCGACTTTTCGACGCAAAAGGAAACGCAACTCACCGACGATGCCAAACCGGCGTTTTATAACGGTCGTTTTGGTTGGGCTTACGAAGAAGAGTTTGGTCTGGCTCAGGCATGGGAGTGGTCGCCGGATAGCAAGTTTATGGCTTTCTGGCAATCCGACGAACGACAGGTGCCAATATATAAGCTGACGGATTACAAAGGCTTCGACGAGAAATTTGATTCACTTCCCTATCCGCGCGTTGGCGATAAAAATCCGACCGTTCGTATCGGCGTCATCGAGATTGCCAACAAGACGAAGCAATGGATGAAGGTAGAGTTAGATCGCGACGGCGAACCGGACGGCTACATTCCGCGCATCTATTGGAGTTCGCAGGAAGGGCAACTTGCGTTGATGCATCTAAACCGTAAACAAAACCACCTGCGGCTGTTTATGGCGAATGCACGGACGGGAGACGCCCGCCAGATTATGGAAGAAAAATCAACTACCTGGGTTGACGTTTTTGATTTCTTCGCGGGTATTAACCACCTGATCTATTTTCCGGCGGGTGTTCAGGAGTTTTACTGGGTGTCGGATCGCGACGGATTTGCGCATCTGTACCGCTATGATTATACGGGTAAATTGCTCAATGCGGTTACAAATGGCAAATGGGAGGTAACGTATGTGCATCACATCGACGCGAAAGCGAAGAAAGTTTATTTTACCTCGACTGAAGTATCGCCACTCGAACGGCACTTGTTTGTGGCCGATGCAGATGGCAAAAATAAACGTAGATTGACAACGGTAGCCGGTCGGCATACGGTCAATTTTTCGCCCGGCGGTCAATATTTTATCGATAAATACTCGAACGTTTCGACGCCTGCACAGGTCGAATTACGGGATACAAAAGGCCAGCTTGTCAAGGCGTTGGAAACGAATAAAAAAGTGACAGATTACATTGCCAGCCACGATTATGCGTCCAAAGAATTGGTCAATTTTACAACATCCGATGGTCAGCAAATCGACATCTCAATCATTAAGCCGCTTGGGTTCGATCCAACTAAAAAATACCCTGTTATGCTGGACATCTACGGCGGACCGGGTGCGCAATCCGTTTATAATGAGTTTGCTGCAACGGGATGGCATCAATGGCTTGCGCAAACGGGTTACATTGTCGTGGGGGTAAATAACCGGGGAAGTGGTGGCTATGGACGTGATTTCGAGAAAGTCGTCTATGAAAAATTAGGCAAGTATGAGAGCCTTGATTTTGCGGAAACAGCCGCTTATTTAACCAAGCAACCCTGGGTAGACGGAACCCGAATGTCTATCCGGGGACACAGTTATGGCGGTTATACCAGTAGTTACACCATGCTGACGCACCCCGGCGTATTTAAAGTTTCGCTTGTGGGCGCTCCCGTAACCGACTGGCGGCTTTACGATTCCATCTATACAGAGCGCTACATGGGTCTGCTACCTGAAAATGAGGAAAAATATAAGGTTAGTGCGGTTTCACCCTATGCAAAGAATCTTGCGGGGAAAATGTTCATCGCCCACTCAACAATGGACGAAAATGTTCACGTCCGGAACACCTTTCAACTTGTGAATGCGCTGGAGGATGCGGGCAAAGACGCCGACTTGCGAATTTACCCGCCTGGTACGCATGGCGTGGCCTACAGCTCGGGTACGCAACTCTTGCTATATCAGCAATACACCAATTATCTGGAAATGCATCTGAAAGGTGGGGCTGTAGAAAACTGATAGCAGAACCAACCGGTTAAATGTTGAGTAGTCCTGCTATTAGTCTTCCGTTTTTATGCTCTACGCTAATCACCTAAGTGGTGTTGATTATTTTTTACAGAAGAGAAAGTAGATACACCCGTTAAAATAATGTTGAACAAAATTGTTCCCAGTCTGTTCAATATAGTTAAAATGCTTTTCATTGGCATTTTAAACAAAATATAGATTTTTTATGAATAAATTAATCATTGCTGCCTTTGCCTGCGTACTGCTGGCCGCAGCGCAATCTGGATTTTCTCAGGCTGTTCAGGAAGGGAAAGCAGCCAAAAAAGAGATGAAGGCTGATAAAAAAGTAGCTAAAGCGAACGAGTATAAGATGGAGGCCCAAACTCATAAAGGATTAGAAATCAAAGGAATTTCTGATCCTAAAACGAGAATGGCCAAGGCTGACAAGAAAATGGAGAAAGCCGAAAAGAAAGAAATGAAAAGTGAATCTAAAAAACTGAAAGCAATCGCTAAATCGAAAAAGAAGCAAGCGGTTGGCGTGAACTAAATGTCAACAAAACGGCTACTGGCACGTATGCCGTCCGAAAGTCAATAAACGTACAAAGCGTGGTTGGAGTATGTGCTCCAACCACGCTTTGTACGTTTATTGACACCTACCGCAATGCCCGTCGAATAACGTCTTCGACAGATAGATCAGGATCGGCTTTCAGGGCTTCATCTACGCTTTTTTCGGCTGTTGGTTTTGGTAAACCCAACGCGACCAGAGCAGCCAGCGATTCTTCCCGAACCGGATTTGCTGCTGGTTGCTGACGGTAGCTTGGTCCATCCGGTACAACGCCCGACTTTTTCATTTTATCACGCAATTCGAGAATAATGCGTTGAGCGGTTTTAGCACCAATGCCTTTAATCGCTTGTACTGCCCGGACGTTCTCACCCAGAATTGCCAGTCGTAAATCACCGGGTTGCATGGCCGAGAGCATCCCTAAAGCAGTGTTTGGCCCAACGCCCGAGACCCCAATCAGATCGAGAAATAAGCTCTTTTCATCGGCATAGGCAAACCCGTAAAGCGCCTGCAAATCTTCACGAAATAGATGGTGGATGAACAACTTAATTCGATCGCCACCGCCGGGCAGGATCGCGTATGTTTGAAGAGATATATGTACGGCGTAACCCACTCCATGTACGTCAATAATGACATTGGCAGGTTCTTTGAAGGATAGAATTCCGTCTAAATAAGCAATCATTCGCTAGCTGAAAAAGCTTGTTTTTAAGGTAGTTATATACTGTAAAGATACGAAAAACCCACGACATTTTTGGTAAAACGTCGTGGGTTGAAACGCTTCGATTGGCTAGTCTAGCCTACTATTAATTTCTGTCCCGGCCGAAGTGAATTGCTATGTATGTGATTCATTTTCTTGAGCCGGTCGATGGTCAGACCGTCGTAGCGCTGGGCAATATTCCAAAGCGTGTCACCGTCCTGTACCCGGTGATAACGCGGTTTGTAGCGTTTTGTTTGAGCGGTGACTTCGGCTTTTTTGCGACCTTTGGCGCTGCCTTGATCAGCCAATCGCTCGGCGCGCGTTTCGGCAACTTCTTTCAGGATGACTAGTTTTTGCCCGCGCTGGATTTTGGTTGACCGCAGGTGATTCCAACGTTTCAAATCGTAGAGTTCGACGTTGTATCGGTCGGCAATATCATCAAGATTATCTCCTTTCTTAACGAGATAAGTCTGCTTCCGGGGCTTGCGTAACACCACCGTTTCAATATCCTCTTCAGGTTCATCGGCCGATTCGGCTACGGCGAGTTGAGTTGCTGGTCTCGTTGATTTCTCTCCGGTTTTACCCGTTGCCGCCACTGCCCCCTCGCTCAATGTTTCATCCAGACTTATACGAGCCAGTGGGTTACGGCCCAATGCGTTCCAGGCTCCCATCGAGTCATTGCCGTATCGAATATTTTCGGCGGTGGCCAGCAAAGTATGTTCCATAACCCCCGGTCGTTGGCTTGCCGAATCGAGAATGGCCCGGCGCCGACTCGCGAAATAAGCATACTGCTCACGAGGCACCCGCAGCGGATAACGGCTTGTGTGGTCAGGCAAAATGGTCGTTGTAATGGCTGGGTTCATTTTCTGCAAATCGGCCAGCGCCATAGTGCTGTTTCTGGCAAACGTTTCAAGATTGAAATAGCCACTAACCTGAATAGTATCATGCGGAATCGGATACTCAAACTTTTCGGCAACAATACCGTGCTCATGTGCATGATTCATTAAGTACGTGAACGCAACGAATTGAGGAACATACCCGCGGGTTTCTTTCGGAAGTGCGTCATAAATTGTGTAGAAAG
>JANXVQ010000921.1 GCA_025351545.1 Spirosoma sp. | reverse complement strand
GACTCCCCGTCCTCTCCTTATCTGTCTGTTTGCAATTACTGGTGTTGTCAGTTTAGCGCAAACCCCAATCCCAAAGCGTCCCCTTAATTCGAAGGATATTTATCGACTGCAAACCATCAGCGACCCGCAGGTTTCGCCCGACGGGAAATGGGTCGCCTATGGCCTGTCAACGGTTGATACAACAAAAGATAAACGCAACGCCGATATCTGGATGGTGAGCTGGGACGGTAAAGAGTCCGTTCAATTGACGAATAGCCCCGACGGCGAATCGAGAGCCCGGTTCAGCCCGGATGGAAAATATGTGTCGTTTGTATCGGCGCGGCAGGGCGCGACCAAAGGTCAGATTTGGCTGATGGACCGGCGGGGTGGTGAAGCAAAAAAACTAACCGATCTCAAAACCGATCTGGAAGATTACGTCTGGTCGCCGGATGGAAAAAAGATCGCTCTGGTCCTGCGCGATCCTGATTACGCTGATTCGGCCAAAACCAAAGTCCGGAAGCCATACGTCCTCGACCGCTATCATTTCAAAGCCGACGTCAGGGGTTTTCTCGAAAAGAGCGCAGTTCACTTATATGTGTACGATTTAGATACCAAAAAAATTGACACACTGACCACAGGTCTTTACGACGAAACATCACCCGTTTGGTCGCCGGATGGGTCGCAGCTAGCTTTCGTGAGTAACAGAAGTGAAGATCCAGACCGGAATCAGAACACCGATATTTATGTCATTGATGCGAAAAAAGGGGCCAAAATGAAGCAATTGACCATTTGGGCAGGTTCCGACAATAACCCGGAATGGAGTCCCGATGGCAAACGAATTGCGTATTTACGATCAACAGCATCGGGCAATTTCCTGATGTATGACCAGCCGGTATTAGCCGTTATCAGCCGGGACGGGGGCGAACCAACCTTGCTCTCAAAAACATTGGATCGCCCCGTTCGGAATCCACGCTGGGCAAAAGATGGGCAAACAATTGGGGTATTAGTAACAGACGACCGGCAGACATACATCGGCCAGTATGCTCTTTCTGATGGGAAATTCACCAAAGTAGGCAGTGGGAATCGGGTATTCGGTGAATTGGAACCCGTGTCGAGCGGCAGTTGGCTAACCCTGATGAGCGAGCCTCAAATACCCGGCGAATTATATGCCATCGAAAATGGCGCAACCCGTCGGTTAACCCATACCCACGATACCTTTCTGGCCCCGCTCGAACTGGCAACGGTAGAAGGGTTTACATCGCGCAGTAAAGATGGCGCGCAGGTATCGAGCGTATTGTATCGGCCCGCCAACACGCCAGCCAACAAAAAACTACCAACCATTTTCTACATTCACGGCGGCCCGGTTTCTCAGGATGAATTTTCCTTCGACCTGACCCGGCAATTACTGTCGGCGGGTGGCTATGCGGTTGTCGCCGTCAATTATCGCGGAAGCAATGGCCGGGGAATCGACTACACCAAAGCGATTTACGCCGATTGGGGCAACAAAGAAGTGCTGGATATCCTGGGCGCAACCGACTACCTGGTGGAGAAAGGCATTGCCGATCCCGAGCGGTTGGGCATTGGCGGCTGGAGTTATGGCGGCATTCTGACTAACTACACCATCGCCACCGACACGCGCTTTAAAGCAGCTGCCAGCGGAGCCGGGAGTTCATTGCAATTGTCTTTGTACGGTATTGATCAATACACCAATCAGTATGAAACCGAGCTGGGAGCACCCTGGAAAAATACCGATAAATGGCTGAAATTGTCATATCCTTTTCTGAAGGCCGACCGCATTAAAACCCCGACGCTTTTTATGGCAGGTGAAAAGGATTTCAACGTACCCTCGGCGGGCAGCGAGCAAATGTTTCAGGCTTTACGATCACTAGGCATACCAACCCAGCTAATTATTTATCCCGGTCAATTTCATGGCATTTCGGTGCCAAGTTACCAGAAAGACCGTGTCGATCGGTATTTGCAGTGGTTCGATAAGTACCTGAAACCAAAGACGTTATAATTAAGAAAGCGTGGCGTAAGTTTTGTGGTGGTGTCGGGTTCTCAAACCCGACAGTTCGCGTCAGCAACGGTGCCGGGTTTGAGAACCTGACACCACATCTAAAACCGACAGTTCGCGTCAGCAATGGTGTCGGGTTTGAGAATCCGACACCACATCTAAACCCGACAGTTCGCGTCAGCAATGGTGTCAGGTTTGAGAATCCGACACCATTGCTGACGCGACACCACACCACAATTATCAGGATAGATTATTTACATCAGTTAAAATTATCCGCGAAATGAGGCTTCGGGAATGGCTTGCGCGGCACCGTTCCACAGCGTTCAATGTCATCTGAAAGCTGACTGGCTACCCCTCGGCTAATCGTAGAGGCCATGCCAACCAGTGCTTTCGTAAACTCTTCCTGCATGGTCATGGCCGACAGTTGCGTCAGAACAAAAGCCAATTCGATCTGAGCAACCGAATTAATGATCGGCTTGGGTTCGCCATCATCTCCCCCACCAATCGGATGCCAAAGTCCATCGGCGGGCCACGGGAAAGGCCAATGCCAGGGTGGGCAAAGTTCGTCGCCCGGCTCCCAGGATACAACCATTGAGCGTGTGGCGCTTTCGGCCATTTTGCGAGAGAGGTCCAGCGTTTGTTTGGCTATTTTTTTGTCGGACAGCTTGGCACTGATACTTCGGACCACATCGGCCACTAACAATTCGACATGGGCGTCGCTGAAAACATGCGACTTGGCAGGACCACCGGGACCGGCCGGACCACCACCAACTACCTCCCAGGCTTTTGCGTTCAGGGTTGCAATAAACTCCGCTTTCGAGCGAATCAATTTTAGATTTACCATTGTCATTTACAGTTAAAATGCATGACAAACCTACGCCCTTACTGCTGAGCGATTATCAGCACTTCTACCTGATTATCAGGCTCAATGACTACTCATTTTTGGTAGACGTACTTTCACGCTTACGCGTAATTACCCGCTGGCTACTGGCCCGATCAATCAAGGTTTGCCGCCATTTCTGGCGTTAATGTGGTAAAACGTACGCGCTTCTCCTTTTACTTGAAACTAAGCTCTTATTCCTATGCGCTGTTTCTCTAAAATCGTACTCCTGACGTTTCTGGCCCTAACAACTGCCTTCGCCCAGTCGGGCCGACCGGCAACAAATGCGTTTAACGGGCTGGACATGAATCTCGGCAACCTATCGCGGCTGTCAAATGCTAAAACCCGATCTATCAGCCCAGAGAATTTTACGGGTGAAAAGGGCAAAGGTGGTATGGACGATCTCACCGATGCTCGGCCTAACCATGCCAACGCCAAAGATGCCGCCCGTGATCTTGGCCGGGGCTGGAAGGTCAATCCATTTATCCGTATAAAAGCGGGCGAAACGTTTACGCTGGCCGACGTTCAGGGGCCGGGAGCCATTCAGCACATCTGGATGACGCCCACCGGTAACTGGCGATTTTCAATTCTGCGCGTGTATTGGGACGACGAAAAAGAGCCATCCATTGAAGTGCCCGTTGGTGATTTTTTTGGTATGGGCTGGGGCGAATATGCGCAACTGAACTCCATGCCGGTCAGCGTTAATCCGGGTAGTGCGTTCAATTGTTACTGGCAGATGCCTTTCCGCAAACGGTGCCGGATTACGATGCAGAATATCAATGACAAAGACGCCATGAGTCTGTATTATCAGATTGATTACACGCTGACGGATGTTCCCGACGATATCGCTTACTT
>JANXVQ010000683.1 GCA_025351545.1 Spirosoma sp. | reverse complement strand
TTAGTTTTCCTGGTCCTGCTCTGTGGCCTGATGGCATATTTCGGCACTCGACTACAATTATCCTATCAGATCGCTCGGGTATTGCCCCTGTCGGACTCTACCCAGCAGCAATATGACCAGTTTAAGAAGCGATTTGGCGCTGATGGAACCCTCATGGTGGTTGGCTGGCAGAGTGACCGCTGGTTTGATTTGCCCGTTTATCAGGGATGGTACGATATGACCGAACGGGTTGGGAAACTGGCCGGTGTGAAGCAGGTTTTATCCACAACCCGGCTGTATACACTCGAGAAGCAAGAAACGGCCTGGGGTATTAAACCGCTTATTGTCCAGCGTCCGCAAACTCAACCAGAGGTAGATAGCCTGAAAAAGAGGGTATTATCTTTGCCGTTTTATGAAGGGTTGATCTTCAATCCTACGAGCAAGGCTACCCTTATGGCCATTTCCTTCGACGAGCGTAAACTTAACTCACGGGATCGAATTGCCCTGGTTGAGTCCATCCGCCAATACGGTCGGGCGTTTGCGGAGGCCAATGACATTGAACTTCATTACTCGGGGCTTCCCTCAATTCGTACGGAGGTGATGAAGAAATTATCCAGCGAAACGAAGCTGTTTATGGGACTGGCGGCCGGGGTAACGGGCTTATTGGTCTGGTTGCTGTTTCGGTCGGGCCGGGTGGTTATGCTGTCCATGATCGTAGTGGCAATGGGTGTTTGTATCGCGCTGGGTACGTTGTCTCTTATGGGGTACGATATTACATTATTGACGGGTCTGTTGCCGCCTTTATTAATTGTCATTGGGGTGCCTAACTGCGTGTTTCTGGTTAATAAATACCATCAGGAACTGGCACTGCATGGGCAGAAACAACAGGCGCTGGAGACGATGATCCAGCGGATTGGTGTGTCGGCTCTGCTCGCGAACATAACAACGGCTATTGGATTTGGGGTGTTTTATTTCACCAACAGTCGGCTCCTGATGGAGTTTGGGGTCGTTTCGGCTATCAGTGTGATGGCAGTTTATGCCGTGTGTATGTTGATGGTCCCTATCCTGCTAAGCTACCTGCCCGTTCCCAAAAGTGTCCAGCTTCAATCGTTGCAGGGCGACCGTTGGCAGGGTTTGCTCAATCGCATTGATCACTTGGTGCATCATCGTCAGAAGCTCATTTACGTTACCATCGCGATCATCACGCTGATTAGCGGGTTTGGCCTAACCCGCATTCGGATAGAAGGTTACGTGGTGGATGACCTGCCGAAGAACGACCCTATCTACACCGACTTACGGTTTATGGAAAAACAGTTTAAGGGCGCGCTTCCGCTGGAGATAATGATTGACACAGGCAAACCGAATGGCGTGTTTGCCGGGGCTGGTCGGGCGTTATACAAAATTCGGGCGATGGAGCGAATCATGGCCGGATATCCGGAATTTTCCAAGCCCAGTTCGCTGGTCAACGCCATTCGCTTTGCCTATCAGAGTTTCCGGGGTGGTGAGCCTCGTTATTACGTTTTGCCGCCCGCTATGGAATTGCAGAAACTGATGGGCGGCTCGCCTTTGGCTGGCAAACAATCATCACTGACGCAGTCATTTCTGGATTCTAATAAGCAGGTCACGCGGGTGAGCTACCAAATGGCCGATGTCGGTTCGATTCGGTTGAAAGCGGTCCTGTCTCATCTTCGGCCTCGTCTGGATTCGCTCTTTGCCGGAACATCATACCGAATCAGTCTGACCGGTCATAGCCTGGTTTTTCTGCAAAGCAATGACTATTTGTTGGGTAATCTTTACGAAAGTTTGCTGTTGGCTATTGGGTTGATTGCGCTGGTTGGCATGATCCTGTTCCGGTCAATTCCCATCATCCTGCTCTCAAAGCTACCCTGCCTGATTCCGCTCGTTGTTACGGCTGGCATTATGGGGTATGCTGACATTGCGTTTAAGCCGTCGACTATTCTCATTTTCAGCATCGCTTTTGGTCTGGCATCCGATGGAACGGTTTATTTCCTGACCAGTTACCGGCAACAACTTCAACTGGGTTTAGCGCCACCCCTGGCTATCACAAAGGCCATTTATGAAACTGGTATTAGCTTGATTTATACCGCTTTGATTCTGGCGGGCGGCTTCTCGGTCTTTGCCGTATCCGGTTTTGGCGGAACCGCTGCCCTGGGCGTGCTGGTAGCCACTACGGTGCTCATGGCCTGCGTAACCAATCTGCTCTTACTCCCTGCCCTCTTGCTTACGATAAAGCGTTATCGCGCATAGAGCAAGCTAACTTATCGGCAGAGTGATCGCCATCTAACTCCGCGTCCTCAACCATCAGTCTGTTAAAACACACGGCCCAACTCTTAATTCTAGGAGTTGGGCTGTGTGTTTTAGTGCTTTCAGCCAATTATGCTAACGCCATGTTTATTGGCTTTTTGTGCCGTAAATCAAAAATATGAGGCAAGTTACCTTAGTTGTTTCATCACCGAACCAACCGTCAGGATTATGGAAATTCCTTCCCGATTGACTGTATTTCGTAAATCTTTAACAGCTTTACTGGCAAACGTAGTCCGGCGTATACGTCACTTCAATAAAGTCAATATATTTACGGGTACGTGTTCACGATTTTATAGGCAGCCACGTCGTCTAAACCAGCGTCATTTATATGAATCTATCGATTCAGGATCGTAGACTTTTTTTACGTAAGACTATAGTAGGGAGCGTTGCCCTGTGCCTGACAGATTCGGTCTGGCCAATTGGTGTCAAGTCAGACCAGGGAAAACGAGTTGGCATTATTGGATTGGACACTTCCCATAGCGTGGCGTTTACCAAAGCATTAAATGCCGCTGAGGCTAGTTCAGAGTACGGTGGTTATAAGGTTGTTGCAGCCTATCCATATGGAAGTAAGGATATAGAAAGCAGTACAAAGCGCATTCCCGGCTATACCGACGAAGTCAAAAAACTGAACGTAACGATTGTTGATTCGATTGGTGAGTTGCTCAAAAAAGTTGATGTTGTCCTCCTGGAAACGAACGACGGGCGGCTTCATCTTGATCAGGTGACCCAGGTGCTTAAAGCGGGAAAGCGCGTTTTTATCGATAAACCTATTGCGGCTTCCCTTGCCGATGTGGTCGCCATTTTTGCGCTTTCCAAAACGTACGCTATTCCTATTTTCTCGGCCTCTTCGCTACGGTATATTAAAGGAATAGAAGGCATCGACAAAAGCCAGGTGTTGGGAGCCGATACGTTTAGCCCCGCTGTTCTGGAAAAAACACACCCTGATTTTTTCTGGTACGGTATCCACGGTGTCGAAACCCTTTACACCGTTATGGGAACCGGCTGTCGGCAAGTGATACGGATTCATTCTGAGGATACAGATATTGTGGTTGGAACCTGGGCCGACGGGCGTATTGGTACGTTTCGGGGAACACGTGCCGGAAAACACGACTACGGAGGAACCGTTTTTACGAAGACTGGAAATGTTACCTTAGGCCCATATGGTGGCTACGAACCTCTGCTAAAAGAAATTATTACCTATTTCGAAACGGGAAAGACGCCGGTAACGCCAGCAGAAACCATCGAAATTTTTGCGTTCATGGAAGCCGCCGACGAAAGTAAACGCCGGGGCGGCACAGCTGTGAATCTGGACGAGGTGATAGAAAAAGCTAAAAAGAAAGCGTCCGTAAAGTGATATAATTGATGTTATGCGTCACCGGGTTAATCGAGTTGCACTAATTAACCGTCGGTATTTCTTTTCATTCTCGCCGGGTTAAAACCCGGCGCAAAAACACAGG
>JANXVQ010000913.1 GCA_025351545.1 Spirosoma sp. | reverse complement strand
TTGGTTCGGTATTTAGACATTTGTGATGGTAATATGGAAGAGGGTTCGCTGCGTTGCGATGTAAACGTTTCCATTCGACCTAACGGTGCAACACATCTCGGCACGAAGGTTGAAGTAAAAAACCTGAACTCGATTCGGAACGTGATGCGGGCAGTAGATAGCGAATTTCTCAGGCAGGTTGAATTGACCGAGTCAGGCGGACGCATTATCCAGGAAACACGCACGTTCGATGCGGCAACCGGGATTAGCTATGCCATGCGCGAGAAAGAAACGATGAATGACTATCGCTACTTCCCTGACCCTGACCTAACGCCAGTTGTTATCTCGGATGCCTGGCTAGCTGATATTCAGGCTCATATGCCTGTATTACCGGCTGCGTTGTACCAGAAATTCACAACCGTTTATGGCCTACCCGACTATGACGCGGCCTTATTGACCGATGCGAAAGAACTGGCGGAGTATTATGAAGCCGTTTGTTTGCATACCACTAATTACAAAGCGGTATCGAACTGGATTATGGGTCCGGTGAAAGGGCAGCTTAATGAAAAAAACCTGCGAGAGCGCCAGTTTCCGGTTTCGGCAGAACGATTGGCGGCTTTAATTGTGTTAATCGACAAGGGAACAATAAGCCAAACGGCTGCTCAACAGGTGTTTACATTGATGATTGAACAGCCAGCCACCGCACCAGCCGACATTGCCAAGGCGAATGGTCTGGTGCAGAACCGCAATACCGACGCCCTGCAAACGTTGGTAGAAGAGGTACTGACTGCCTGGCCCGACAAAGTAGAACAATACCGAAAAGGCAAAAAAAATCTATTGGGTTTATTCGTTGGCGAGGTCATGAAAAAATCGAAAGGTTCGGCTGACCCAAAATTGGTAAATGAGTTGTTAGCCAAGACATTACAGACAATATGAAAAACTTATTTTTTAGTGTATCCACTTTGGTGGCGTTGAGCCTGGCGGCTAATGCCCAGACCACGAAACCGTTCACGGTAACGGGCAAGATAAATAAAGCAACACCGGGCAGCTTTGTGTATCTGGAAACAAATTCTCAGCCAACCCACAAGCTCGATTCAACGAAAGTTGTAGCCGGTAATACCTTCACAATCAACAGCAAAGTGGCCGATGGTGGTGAAGTATTCGTGCTAAATGTGGGGGGTGGACAGAAAATGGCTCTTCTGGTTGAAGGAGGGGAAACACTTAATGTCATAGCCGACGGCTATCAGATGGACGCAAAAACCGGACAGCCAGGCAAAGTAAGCGTTACTGGCTCCAAAAATATGGAGTACTACGAGAAGCTGGGTATCCTCCGCACCGATATGGAAGCCAAAGTGTCCAGCTGGAATAAGCAGGTTGCCGCAGCTACGGAGAAGAAAGATAACAAGCGAATTGCCCAAATTGAGCAGGAATACCAAACTGCAGAACAGGAAGTGTTGACCAAAGTAAAGGCTATGCTACCCGAGATGGGAACGTCTTTGGTATCATTATTCGCGCTCAATTTCATTAACATCGACAGCGACTTTGCTACCTACGACGCATTGGCACAGAAATTTGAGAAAGAGAATCCGAACAGCCCACACGCCAAATCGCTAATTGGTCGCGTGGCGCGAATCAAAGGCGTATCAGTTGGCGCACCAGCTCCCGAAATTAGCCTGAGCGACACAACCGGCACACCAGTTGCCTTGTCGTCGTTGCGCGGCAAATATGTTCTGATTGATTTCTGGGCATCGTGGTGCGGCCCCTGCCGGGCTGAAAACCCGAACGTCGTTCGGATGTACAACAAATATAAAGACAAAGGTTTTGCCATTTACAGCGTCTCGCTCGATCAGGCAAAAGCGAACTGGACCAAAGCCATCCGTAACGACAACCTGACATGGACCCATGTTTCAGATTTAAAATTCTGGCAATCAGCGGCTGCGCAACAATATGGTGTTCAGGCTATTCCTGCTACTTTCCTGCTCGATAAGGAGGGTAAAATTATTGCCAAGAACCTGCGTGGTGACGCATTGGAACAAAAATTAGAAGAAGTTCTTAAAGGCGGTCAATGAGTTAATCACAAGTCATTAGTTTTGTGGGGTCAGGTTTTAGAACCTGACCTTTTTTTTGTTTCTGCCAACCCAACCGATACGTCGGCGGCAGGAGGAACCCGCTTCGGCGGTCTCATTCATTCATCGCACCGGCTTCCCGGTCTTTTTAGTCTTTAAAAATGAAAATCGCTATCATTGGTTGTGGCAACATGGGCATGGCTTTTGCCAAATCGTTTTTACAGTATAACCTTGTAAAAAAAGAAGATCTATTCTTAATCGAAAAAAGCGCCGACCGCTCCGAAACGCTCAAGAACGAAAAAGCGGGCGTTGTTGTCGATACCATTGGCCCGCACGTTGGCGAAGCCGATCTTATTATTCTGTCGGTGAAGCCGCAGGATTTTAACAGCGTTCACGAAGCACTTCGCGATGTTATTCGGCCAACCCAAGTCGTCCTGTCAATTATGGCGGGGATTCCCATTGCGCAGATTCAGGAAAAACTGGGTCATCCGTTAGTGATACGGGCTATGCCCAACACACCGGCTATGCTGGGTATGGGCATCACGGGATTTACGGCGGCCAAAGAAGTTGACTTAACTAACCTACGCCGTGTCGAAAATCTTATTAATGCCACCGGCCGATCTATTTTCCTCGAAGACGAATCCATGCTCGACGCGGTGACGGCTCTCAGCGGCAGCGGTCCAGCATACTTCTACTATGTGGTGAAGGCTATGATCGACGCCGGAAAGCAAATGGGTTTCGATGACGCTGTTTCTGCTTTGTTGGTGAAACAGACCATGCTTGGCGCTTATCACCTTATTAACACGTCTGATAAATCGCTGGATGAACTCATTAAAGCCGTAGCGTCTAAAGGTGGTACAACGGAAGCGGCTCTCCGCGAATTTGAAAATGGAGGCTTGGCTGACA
>JANXVQ010000616.1 GCA_025351545.1 Spirosoma sp. | reverse complement strand
TCGTTTTCTGCCTGCGTTAGCTCGCCTGATAACCGTCGAATCGTTGCTTCGTTGTCTTCGTAGGCCCGCAGTAAGGTGTAATCTTTTCCGGCCACCTGCGCCTTGAGTTCCTCGACCTGCGACCGCAATTTGGGCAGTTGCCCAATGGCCGGTTCAATTTCGTTCTGCTGAGCCGCCAACCCTGCAAATGGGTTCATGTAGGTTGTTTGTACGAGAATTTCCAACGCCTTCACTTCTGCCGCATCCAGAAAGGCGTACGGTCGGGCGGGTTCCGTTTTTGACAAATCGGTTAGTACGCCATTAAGCAGCGTGGCTACCTCTACAGGCCCGACGAGTGCCCCCTCTCGCTCCAACCGATTCACAAACAGCCGTATAACTCTCTCTAGTCGTTCAGGTGAGATATCAGAATCATTGCCGTTTGCAGTAGTACGGGTACTGAGCAGTAGTGTCACTTGAGCCCGCAGGGCATTCGCCAATTGTGGCAGACCCATATGAGACTCCATATTCTTACTCAATGCCTCGACTTGAATCATATAAACCGTTTCGCGCTCGGCGGTGGACAGTATCTGACGGTTCAATTCATCAATGCGCCCTTTAATGGTCGTCTCCTGATTTAACCCTGCTTTCAAATTATCGTACAGATCTTTGTTTTGAACGGCGTAATGCAGCGCATCAGTATGTGTATCACGCAGGCGCAGAAGCGCCGTTTCGAGGTCGCGTTTTTGATTCACCAGCGTCAAATATTCCTGTTTTTCTTTTTCGACACGTAGCCGCTGGGCGGTCCATTCCTGCGTAACGACTTCCGACGCCCGTGCTAGCCGTAGGCATTTATCGAACCCCATTACGTTTTCGATGTTTTCCCGAATCACGCGGTTAAGTTGATCTTCTTTCAGGAGATTTCCCGCTTCCATCGCATCGAACAGAAAGTAGCGGCTGAGTTCCTGGGGCAGGTTGGCTTTAATAATTTTATCGACCTGCCGCTGTTGCTCCACACGCTGGGCGGGAGGTGTGGCGGTGCCATACTGAAAGATGCTGCCATCCATATTCAGCTTTACCGACTCCACCGGCTTTTGCTCCGAATTGAGCGCGTAGGTACGGGTTAGTACGTATTGCTGCGTCTGGCTGAGCACCTGCCCCGAAAACTGGATTTCCAGCGTAATCTTCGGGTCTTTCTGACTGGTGTCGCCCGCGTTGAGCAATTCACGAAATCGGGCCGCTGATACTATCGACAGGCCATAAAGTGCGCCGTAGATAGCCTCGAACAGTGTCGTTTTACCGCCCCCGTTGGCCCCGCCAATCAAAATAATGGGCCGGTCGCCGGGCGCTACCGACAGATCGAGGTCAAGATTCAGGTACGTTTTAAAATTGGTGGCGCGGATTCGTTTGATGAGCATTAATCCCTTGTTTTTTAGACCTATAAGGTTTTAGAAACCTTATAGGTCTGGAGGTCTATTTAAGTTTCGAGACGGCTTTTTCCACGATTTTCTCCACCAGTTTTTCGCCAAATCCGTCGCCATGCTGAACCCGGTCTTCATGGTATCGTTTCAGAATGTCTTCTTTTAGCCAGTCGAAATCAATATCATGCTGCTGGCAGATGGCTTCAATCAGCGGCAAATCGTCTTTGCGAATACCGTAGTGGACGAACGTAGCGTCGAGTCCTTTTTTCATGGGGGTTAAGCATATTTGGTGATATCAAGCACTATCCAGCCCGTGTGGTCATGATCGTTCTCAATGCGGTTCTCGCAGAATGTCCAGCTATTATTCTCATGCATAATTATACCTCCAACTGCCAACTGTCCTGTTGCTCGTAGTTCCTCCAGGTAGCCAATTAAAGCATTGTGTTTGGACACATTTTCGACGTTACTGCCGGGAGTTTTAGTATCAAAAAAGCCAAGTGTACCATTTTTGAACTGAATCAGAAAATCAACATAAAATAGAGCCGGGTTCTCTTTACTGTCTACGTAATTAACGGCAAAATGTTCCTTTCCCCTATCGCCATTTTTGTACCACCATGCTACCGCTGCCTGGCCTCGGCTACTTTCCAAAAGCTCAATAAAACCCTGTTCCGGGGCACTGGCTGCGAACATGCCCCCCTCACGTTTTTGCAGATATAATGGCTTCATAATAGCTCCAGACGCGGAGTGGGCTTCGTATCGTTCCGTGAAACTAAGCTTTTCAGGCACTTCCCAATTTACCACTTTGGGTGTTGGTTTAAGCCCTTTTTTGGCCTGAACCTGTTGGATATACTCCCGGAAACTAGTGTTTACCAGATCGGTTACAGACTCCCTGTTTTGAAGAATGAAGGCGGGTGATTTGTTAAAGGAAATCTGTAAATACTCTTCACACAAAATTTCTG
>JANXVQ010000610.1 GCA_025351545.1 Spirosoma sp. | reverse complement strand
TTTTATTCGACAAGGCCGAAATCGGCGCATTACCGGGCGTATAATAATCCCCGACAACACCGAACGCATCTGTGTTCTGGTTGAAACCAACGCCCAGATCAAGTGCCCAACCCATGTGCTGTCCTTTCAGAATAGCCGCATCGAACCGGCGACCCTGCTGAAGCCAATCGAGGTTGCCAATCAGGCGGGAATCATCGTAAATCATCTCCTGACGGCCTATTTTCAGCGATAAATTCTGGATGAGTCTGAATTTAATAGTTGTATCGGCACTGTTGGCGAGTGTAATGTCAGCCCAGGCTTCGTGTACCATCAGCCGGTTTCCGTCGGCGTTATTGATCGTTGCAGCATCCTGCCCCCAAACGCGAATATCCTGAATGGTTGTTTGAAACTGCACGCGATCCCATTTGTAACCGAACGCCAGACGGGTGCGTTGCGAAGTAAAAAACGCGGCTGGCGCATCTTTTGGAGCCAGATTACCAACACCATTACGTAATTCTGTGCGTGTACGCAACTGCCCGGTAAGCGAGAATTGCGCGAATATCGTTGACTGGGTCATCAGCAGAATAACACATGCTGATGACACCCATTTGATTGTATAATTCATAAGAACAGGCAATCAGATTAACAACAAAATGAATGGTAAAAACAACAGAGAACGGACTTGCCCGAAACGGAGCAAAGACATGGAGAGCAGACAAAAAAGGTGACTCCGACGTAGAGATGGAGACAAGTGGCGGGCTATTGCCAGGCCAGAGAGGACGCAGATTTGCTTTACCTGTGTTTTTTCATTTTCTTTGACATGTTTGTGTTTTTCGCATAGACAAACCCTGTTTAGCCGGTCCAAAGGTGCCCCCACACCGGATCGGCTTTTTTTAGCCCCTACCCCCAAAGGGGAACCAGACTTACGCCATCAATGCCCTCATTAGGGACCATACGCAGACACTCCGCCAAATAGGACGGATGCAACGAAACAACTTCGCCGATGATAAGCACAGCAGGCGCCCCCACGCCTTGCTCTGCCACCAGTTTTGGAATGTTCCAGACCTGACCAATTACGCACTGTTCATCAGCACGCGTCCCGTTCTGCACAACTGCCATCGGTACATGACCGCGTCCGGCCTGGCAATACATCGCACATATTTCGTCTATTTTACTGAGTCCCATCAGCACAATCACGGTAGCTTTCGACTGAACCGCCAATCGTAAATCGTCGGATAGTTCACCATTGCGCGTTGTGCCCGTAATGACCCAGAAACTTTCGCTTACCCCCCGGCTCGTGACCGGAATACCTTGTGAAGCCGCTACGGCTATACTACTCGATATGCCCGGTACGACATCGCACGGAATGCCGTACCGGCGAGCATAGTCGAACTCTTCAAACCCACGCCCAAACACATACGGATCGCCCCCTTTTAGCCGGACTACGTGGCCATGTTCCTGCGCCAGCCGCACGATCAACGTATTAATTTCTTCCTGCGTAAACGATGTTTTGCCCGCCCGTTTCCCCACGTAGGTTTTCAGCGCGTAGTCTGGTGCAAATTCCAGTAAGGAGACATTGGCAAGGTCGTCATACAAAACAACGTCTGCTTGTCGAAGCGCCCTGACCCCTTTTAAGGTGATCAATTCACCGTCGCCGGGACCCGCCCCCACGAGTGTTAGCTTTGGCTGCATAAGAGTACCGTCTTAGTTAATAATAGTGGTAATGTACTATTCATCGTAAAACACAGTTATTCTGCATTTCGGGTCAAAATTATAGTGTTAATTCTTAAAAACAAGAATTTATCGAAAAAATATGTTTTAATATCAACTATAAACGAAATATAAAGTTAGGATTTTAAAAAAATGCCTTCTAATTTTGACATGTCTTTATCGGGAGAAAGAAGATTATATTCTTAGATTAGTACAATAATTAAACAGGGTTTTCACAATGTTATAGTTAACATTAACTATGAACACAAACACAAACAAGCGTGTCGTCGTCATTGGCAACGGCATGGTGGGCTACAAGTTCTGCGAGAAACTGGTAGCTAAAGAAAAAAGTGGGTACAGTTTTACACTAACGGTTTTTGGGGAAGAGCCGCGTGTAGCCTACGATCGCGTTCATTTGAGCGCCTACTTTGCCGGGAAAACCGCCGAGGATTTAACCCTGGCACCCGAGGCCTGGTATGCCCGGAACGGCATCAAACTCTATCTGACCGATCCGGTCGTCGACATTGACCGGGAACGGAAAGAAGTTCGTTCGCATCACGGCGTAGTCGTACCGTATGATTACCTTATTATGGCTACTGGTTCCGGGGCGTTTGTACCCTCTGTAGCCGGTGTTGAAAAAGATGGCGTTTTCGTTTATCGTACTATCGAAGACCTTGACCTTATCCAATCATATGCCCGGAAGATACGTAACGGTCCGTCGTCACGAGGGGCTGTTTTGGGTGGCGGATTACTGGGTCTGGAAGCGGCCAAAGCTTTAATGGATTTAGGGCTGGAAGAAGCGCACGTGGTCGAGTTTGCGCCCCGCCTGATGCCCCGGCAAATCGACGATGCGGGTTCGGGGGTTCTGCAACGGCAACTGGAATCGCTGGGTTTGAAAATCCACCTCTCCAAAAGCACACAGGAAATCACCGGCGACGATTCCATTACGGGCATGCAATTTGCCGACGGGTCGCATCTGGCAGTTGACATGCTGGTGATTTCGGCGGGTATTCGTCCGCGCGACGAGCTGGCAAAATCGGCCGGACTCGATACGCATCCACGCGGAGGTATTATTGTCGATAATTATTTGCAAACATCCGATCCTGCCATTTTTGCCATTGGCGAATGCGCCGTAGCGCACCACATGATTTATGGATTGGTGGCACCGGGCTACGAAATGGCCGAAGTTGTGGCAACCGCTATTATAGGAGGCGCAAAAGAATTTTTGCCTTACGATATGTCCACCAAATTAAAATTAATCGGTGTTGATGTAGCGAGTTTTGGCGATGCCTTTATTCAAGAACCTAATGCTCAGACGATTGT
>JANXVQ010000552.1 GCA_025351545.1 Spirosoma sp. | reverse complement strand
AGATGGCCAACAAGCTCTTTTTTGCATTTAAAATGATGTATGCTGTATTTACACAAAAGGAGCCAGTTGCATCATATATAACTTCGTTTCTAATAGCAATATCTGGCAACATCAATTTTGGTTTAGCGAACTCTTCGTAATAATCAACGGCATCCTGAATTTCGTACCACTTGTAACTGCCTTGTTTGCGCCCTTTCCATTCGCCTTTCCAATTTTTAGGACAAGGCATTAAGCGTTCTTTAAATTGTTCAAGGTAGTTTAGAACAGAAGGATACTCATCTATAGAGATACCACGACGAGTAAAAATCAAGTACTTATCCACCGTTGGCGTTTGATACCGCTTTACATCACGGCCAGCCAGAAACGGCTTTATGATTTCGGAGCTACGAGGATCTTCAGCAATCAATTTATCTTTCGTAGCGGTATCAATGACAAAGGCTTCATTTAATCCTGTCTTGATTCCATAGTAGATTTTACCGTTTACATAGTCTCCCAGTGGCTTGCCCCTTGCCCGTAACTTAGCCATGAGTTGCTGCACAGTTTCATTCGTTAGCTGCCAACCCTCATCCTTCAAATTATCAACCTTTACATCAAACCCATTCGCGTTAATGTAAGCCGCCAACCCATCGACGTAAGTTAGTGTATCAATCTGAACCGACTGGAAATGCTCACAAGCAGGCCCATTACGAATACGCAAAATGCTTGGATAGGTTGTCGCTTCATCAAAAACGGGTAAATCGCCAAAGTCAGCAATTTGCTCTATCGCTAACGTCTTTAACCATCTACGAAGGTTTGCGCCATATCCCGCCCTCATCCATTTGTTCGGAATGATAAACACAAATTGACCATTAGGCCGTAAAATCCGTAAGCCATGCTCTATAAACATGACGTACAAATCAGCCGTACCTGCATAAGTCTTTGGGAAATCCTTTTTCAATAACGTTTTCGATTCCCCTAATTCCTCTTGCCGGATATACGGCGGATTGCCAATAATGGCATCAAAGCCAACAAAGTCCCCTTTATCATTCAGCACTTCGGGAAACTCAAACCGCCATTCAAACGAGCCTCGATACAGGGCATTATTTTCAATGTCGGCAATCTCTTTTTCTATCTGTTCAATGTATTTTTCCGTTCGGATTATCTCAATGGCTACCAGTTTAGGGTCTTTCATCGGGTTGCCGAAAATATCAATATTGTTGGCTAACAACACCCGTTGGCCGCGCAAGTCAGCTACTTTTTTCCGGCGCGGGTCACGCTTAAATACAGTTTCGCGGAACTGGCTTTTTATCTCGTTGATGAACCGTTGCAGGTCGGCTTTAGCCTCTTTGCTTTTTGCTTCTTTGTAGGCCGTAACCGCGTCTTTATACGTTTGCAGGCTGAATTTCTGCGAGCCGCCCGTCCGATTTTCAAATACGTCGCTTAAGTCTTCCGTCAGACTAAACTTGCTCAACAGACTGTTTCCCTGCTTGATATTGATGTCAATATTGGGTAACGTTTCCAGTTCCGAAAAGCCGGATTCATCGGTATAGTACGCATTTTTGAGCAACTCAATCCAGAGCCGTAACCGGCAAATCTTAACCGAGTTGGGGTTAATATCTACCCCGAACAGACAATTTTCGATAATCGTCTGTTTCTCATTGAACAGCGTCTTTTGTATCCGTTGGCGTTCGGCGGTTGGCTTGTTGGTGGGTTGAAGCACATAACTGAACGGTTCGCCGTCCTCATCCTGCACAATCAATTCATCATTCAGGATGCTAACCGTATAGCCCTTTAATCGTTTGCCGGTTTCATCCTGCAACACCTTAAGATCTGATTTAATGGCAATCAATTCATTCAGAGCCGATACCAGAAAGTGACCCGAACCAACGGCGGGGTCGCAAATACGAATTTCATTGATGAGGGTATTTGCTTCATTACGATCTAAATCTTTGTCTTCCAGGTCGGCAAAGTCTTTACAGTTCCAGCCTTTAGCCTCGTTGAACTTTTGAACCACCGCTTTCCGAATGGTTTCCCGGCACATATATTCCGTAATGAAACCCGGCGTATAGAATGACCCGTCTTTGTAGCCGTTAATCTTCTCAAAGATCAATCCTAAGACACTGGCATTGATGAGCGTCTTATCTTTCTCCTGTATTTCTTCCCGGCTCTCGGAGGCAAAATCATACGCATCTAAAAAGGCAAACAGATAGGATAGGGTACTTAACTCTTTATGGTCTTTATAAGCAGGGTTATCAGCTAAGACACTACTACGAAGCACCGGCACCGTTAAACTATTGTCTAGCTGATTGACCCCAATCGTTTCGTTTTCTAATTCGGTATGGTCAAACAAGGAACTATTCAGGTAGGGGATTCGCCCAAACTTACGCTGAATAGAGTCCCCCCGCTCAGAGGGCTTACGAGCCAGCACCCGAAAGAACAATTTATTTAGTTCGTCGAAGTCGGGTATCGTATCGCTATGGAGAAAGGAATAGGTTTTGTCTCCATTATGGTACTTTACTACTTGCGATTCGAGCAACTTCAAAAACAGAATCCGGTTTACCCACGTAATACAAAGCTCAAGAGCAACGCTAAACAGTTGGTCGGCGGTGGTCGCTCCGTACTGGCTACGGTCGTGAAGCTGATAAAACTTGCTGGATGTATCAAGCTCAATAATTGTATTTTCCAGTAGTGACCCCTCATCCCGCTTGCCCGCTTCTTTGCGCCGAATGATTTTTTTGCCGCCTTCTTTCACCTCTTCCAAGCCGATGAGATGCAATAGCTCCGTATAGAATTTAGGATTGAGCCGATTACTGTCGGTAGCCGTTGGCAGCTTCAGTAAATGGGTAGGAGACAGGATCTTATAAAGAGACAGCAACCCTTTATCATTGGCCTTATCCTCATCGGCTGCGATTTTTTGAAAGTCCCGCAAATCAAAATAAGTAAACGGAATCTCGTCGGTCAATTCGGCCAAAAAGGGCTTTACAATTTCGTTGTAGAACAGGTCATTGTTTTTGCTGACCTTTTGGCCTGACTCCCAGGCTTTGTATTCTTTGGTTAGATGGGCATTTCGATAGAAAACCCGGTCGATCAGAGCCGCGTCAAAGATGAACCATTCATAGACATTGGTAATGACACAGTGCCGAATGTCGCTATTCTTAGACCGTTGCCGCTCTTGGAAGTAGTATAAAAGCAGTTCGTGAAAAGCTTTGGCATTCAGATTTTGGCGGCTTATCATTTCGCCTTTATTGGCCGGTCTTTTCACCTCAAACAAGACCCCGGCTTGAGTTTCGGCGGCTTTTCCTAAATGAATAACAAAATCTGTCTTGCCTTTAGGAGCGACTACATGGGCATCCCGATAATAGACTTCTTTGAGAAAGTCCATCAAATGGTCTTTTACATTTTCTTCACTTTCTTTCTCATTGATGAGGCTCAGAAGCTTGGTATAGTTGGTTTTGAATCGCTCAATTTGGTCACGTGTGGCGGGTTGAAGAGCATAAACACGATCAAGAGATTTAGCCGGTGTGTGGGCGGTAAGCAGCATTCTTTTTGGTATATTTAAGGGGTCGTCAAGTAACGCAAAAAGCCCCCTACTTGCAAGCCAGCTCACCTGAATAGAGTGCCAATCGTCTTTTTAGACCAGCATTAATGGAGAAAAACTAATGCCAGCAGCCAACCTAGTTGAACCAATGGAGGGAACAAACCTGATGCCCCTCTGCAATCGTGCCACCAACTTAAATGAGGGAAAGAACGGCATAGAGGAGGGGTATAGTTAATCGCTCAACCGTTTCGTTCTGCGACCGTTGTCCCTCTCAAGAAAAAACGGTGTCATAATTATGTCTCATTTTTTTGCAACCAGTTGGTTTTATTGTCTTCAGATCAGGATAAGGCACTTTTTTGGTCCAAATAGGGCTTGAATTACCATCTAATTGGCCTAATAAATACCCTAAAAAGTCTCTTTTATAGGCAATTAAACTCCTTTAAACTATCCTAGATTTACATACGACTCAACAATCATCTAAACCCATCTACTTTAGACGAATGGCACACGGACAAAAAACCGGAGGGCGTACAGCCGGAACCCTCAACAAAGTAACCAGTGATGTAAAGAACCGGATTGCCGCCTTTATAGATGAGCGGTTCGATACGATCACAGCCGACCTTGAGCAATTGGAGCCAAAAGACCGTGTTGCAGCGTATCTTAAGTTTTTGGAGTATGTACTACCTAAGCAGCGAGAACAAAAGATTGATCTATCTACGCTCAATGATGAACAAATAGATGATCTTTTAAATAAGGCGTTGACTAAATTGGATTGATGCGATGAACCGAGCCGAAAAGATAGCCCTGCTTACAAAGGTGTTGCAGGAAGGAACCAACCAGAGCAACCGCCAACGGTTAAGGCAAGTTGTTGAGAACGTCCCCCGGTCTCTGATTTTGATTGATGACTTGGATTTTGAGAACGGCTTGTCAATGACTGATAATGACCCGGTACATTTTCAAGACAAAGGCGTGAAGTATCAAATGACATTAGATGAAGCCCAGCAGTATGCCCGCCGGTATAGAATACACACACTGTTTGTACTGCCCGCAAAGCGATGATAAAAAGAGAAAGGAACGAAAAGCTACAAGTCCTTCAAGCTGTTTTAGAGGGCAAGCCTGATGCTGTGCGACACTATCAACAGAGAATCATGAAACCTTTATTCTTGACGATTCAAAAGGAATCGAATGATACTTATTCCGTTAAGGACCTTAATACTCCTATTAAACTAATGACCTCCCAAGAATACGAACAATTCAAAAGGTCGCTACAAACTAAGGTTCATCTCCTTATTTGCATAATACGACCGGAGCAAAAATAAGAGAAATGTTAAGGGGCAATTTCGGTCCTTTTTTATTGTTCACATATAGCAAGTGCCTAACTTGTTTCAACCAACGTTTCAACCGGAAACTATCAAACAACAAAAAAGCACTTACCATTTCTGATAAGTGCTTGATTATCTGGGACTTTCAATGTCGGGGTGGCAGGATTCGAACCTACGACCTCCTGCTCCCAAAGCAGGCGCGATACCGGGCTACGCTACACCCCGAAGGTTTACTCTTTTCACTCAGCGGAGAGAGAGGGATTCGAACCCTCGGTACCGTTACCAGTACGACAGTTTAGCAAACTGTTCCTTTCGGCCACTCAGGCATCTCTCCGAAGCCAACCATTCCCTTCCTGAATGATTGGGATACAAAGGTAAGGCAATTTATCGTTTTCAGCAAGGGGTATTCAAAAAAATCTTTTCATAAGTGCTAATTTTGCCCTTTCTTGTATTATTCACTATTGAGCGATTTAGCTCATCATCAGGCTGATACTCGCTATAAATGAACTGGATTTACCCATTTACCAGCACCGAATTTATTTTTATTGGCCTATTTGTCAGCTTGTATACACTATATATATGGCGCACATTTCGGCTGGCTCGCCAACTTAATACGGCAGCCTGGGGCGTGGTGCCCAAATTTTTTCTGCGCGGCAGCTATTTGACTTTATTAATTATTGCCTTAGTCGGCCCATCCTTTGGTGAAGCCGAGGGCGATGTGATCACTACCGGCCACGATACGTTTTTACTTGTGGATGTTTCGCGATCAATGGACGCTGGTGATGTAGTGCCGACGCGATTAGAGCGGGTGAAATATGATATTCAGCAACTATGTGATACATTACCCGCCGACCGGTTTGGACTTATTCTGGCGGCTCCGGAGTCGTTCGTACTCTCGCCACTAACAGCCGACCACGATGCGCTTAAGCAGCTTATGCGCGAAGTACATACCAGTGTATCGCCAACGGGCGGTACCGATTTGTGCAACGCTATTGAACTGGCTCGCCAGAAATTGCTCACCGACTCCTCAACCCATCAAAGTGTCAGAGCAATTGTGCTGTTCAGCGATGGTGAGAACTTTAGCCCCTGCGAGCGGAGCGAATTAGCCCGTCTTCGATCGTTTGGTTTGCCACTGATTACTGTAGGCGTTGGTACAGAAAATGGCTCATCAATCCGGGATAGGCACGATTTTGTGAGAGATGATAATCATCAAATTGTTCGTAGTCGTCTGAATCGCCAGTTTTTGCAGGAACTGGCGCGTGATAGTCGGGGACAATATATTGAAGCTGACGCTAATGGCCGATATGTGAATGAGTTAGCTGGTATTGTGCGCTCGCTGAAGGGCCGGATAATTGATCAGCATCGGGTGGCCGTTTCGACCAATAAATATTATTATTTCCTGTTGGCCGCGCTGGGATTGCTAGCCCTCGATCTCATTGTTACCATTCGAACGTTCAGGCTTTGAGTTGGTCTCCCTATTTCGTCCTATTTTTGGCCCGCCATCCGTTAACGCAAAATGATTTACCTGTTAATTAGTGCATGGCTTCGGTGGAACGAACTACTTCCAGTGAGCCCTATTTCGCGAAATAATCAAATTCGTCAGGAAGCGCAAACAGCTTATCAGGCGGGTCTGTACACACAGGCGTTAAGCTTGTATGCTCAGCTGAGCCGTAACACGACAACTATTGATCCGGCTGTGCGCTTGAATTTAGGCCATACGTATTTTCAGTTGAAACAATACATGCAGGCCAAGCCACAGTATGAAACGTTGCTCCAGTCAGACCGACCTGATTTACGGACGGTTGCGGCTACACAATTAGGAGTAATAACGTGCCTGGAAGGCGACAGCGCTACGGCGCTGACATTATTTCGACAAGCTTTGCTCGAAAACGCCGATAATGAATCAGCCCGGTATAATTTTGAATTAGTAAAGAGGTATTATTCCGGCAAGAAACCGGCAACGAATCCACGTCAGAAGTCAGCCAATAAAAAACCGAAAATTGTCAATAAGCCACGTCCGGCGGGCGGGCAACAGGTTGAACGATCGGCCCGGCAGGATGAACTATTGCACCGTTTTCAACGCTTGAATCTGAGTGAAGAGCAAGCGTTGCAACTTCTGGATGCTATGCAGGGCGACGATTTACCGTATGCACTAACTCGCTCCGCCCGACGTTCAACAAAACCGGCACCGGGTGGCAATCGCTGGTAAGAAGTTTACAAAGACAACAAAATAATATGAACGAAGTCGTAATTGTTTCTGCCGTTCGGACTCCAATTGGTGGCTTCGGGGGTGTTTTATCAACCTTATCGGCTGTTGATTTGGGGGCTGCGGCCATCCGGGCTGCCTTGAGCCGTGCGGGTGTACATCCCGATCAGGTTCAGGAAGTTTATATGGGTAATGTCGTTTCGGCGAATATTGGGCAAGCACCCGCTAAACAGGCCGCATTAAAAGCAGGTTTGCCCGACAATATTCCCTGCACAACGATCAATAAAGTTTGTGCCTCGGGAACGAAAGCCATTATGCTGGCTGCTCAGTCTATCCAACTGGGATTGGCTGATGTAGTAGTGGCAGGTGGTATGGAGAGTATGTCCAACGTGCCTTATTATATCCCGAAAGCCCGTTTTGGCTATAAATATGGTAATGCCGAATTAGTGGATGGCCTCGCCCGAGATGGTTTGGTTGATGCCTATGACCAGTGCGCTATGGGCGTTTTTGCCGATCAGACAGCCCAGGAATACGGCATTAGCCGTGAGGAGCAGGATGCATTTACCGTACAATCCTATCGACGGTCTGAAGCCAGTACACAAAGCGGCCGGTTTGGTGCCGAAATTGTACCCGTCGACGTGATCGGTCGCAAGGGCACCGTGATTGTGAGTGAAGATGAAGAGTATAAAAACGTTATTTACGACAAAATTCCGACGCTAAAAGCAGCCTTTACCCCTAATGGCACGGTTACTCCGGCCAGTTCGTCGCCGATTAGTGACGGCGCATCGGCTTTGGTGGTGATGAGCCGACGAAAAGCGGATGAATTAGGAATGAAACCACTGGCTCGGATTCTGGCTTATGCCGACGCTGAGCAAGAGCCGCAATGGTTTACTACCGCGCCAACCAAAGCAGTTCCATTAGCGCTCGAACGGGCCGGATTAACAGTGAGGGATATTGATTTTTTTGAAGTGAACGAAGCCTTTTCTGTCGTGCCACTGGTTTTCAGTAAAGTACTTGGCGTTCCGCAGGAAAAGTTAAATGTCTTTGGTGGTGCAGTATCTATTGGTCATCCGTTGGGTGCGTCGGGTGCTCGAATTGTAACAACACTTACCAATGTATTACAACAAAATAGAGGCCGTTACGGTGTAGTCGGTATTTGCAACGGAGGTGGCGGTGCATCGGCCATTGTAATTGAAAGGTTGTAAAGATGGCATGTGATGGCCCAAGGCTCTGACCTTGTGTCTGTCATCAGTCGGCCTTTGGCCGATTTCTTTCAGTCTCCTAAACCCGGCCAGAGGTCGGCTAATAACAGG
>JANXVQ010000506.1 GCA_025351545.1 Spirosoma sp. | reverse complement strand
TGTTCGCTCCACCCCGGCAGCCCGGTTTCGCTCCGCCCCGGCGGCCCGGTTTCGCTCTTTATGATAATCACGCTACTCGGTACGGGAACATCGTCGGGGGTGCCGCTTATTGGCTGTACGTGTGAGGTGTGCCGTTCAGTTGACTTTCGGGATAAACGACTCCGTACCTCCGTTCATGTTGACGTAGACGGTCGTAGTTTTGTTATCGATACCGGCCCCGATTTCCGCCAGCAGGTGCTACGGCTCAATCTGCAACAGCTCGATGCTGTGCTGTTTACCCACGAACACAAAGACCATACGGCAGGCTTGGACGAAGTCAGGGCGTATAATTTCCGGTCGGGAAAAGACATGCCCATTTACGGCAGACCGACAGTTCTGGCGCAATTACAGCGCGAATTTGCCTACGTTTTTGCCGAACATAAATACCCCGGCACGCCCCACGTTAAACTCCATAACATTATTAATGAGCCATTTGACGTGCTCGGCGTTCGGTTTATTCCTATTGAAGTAATGCACCATAAACTCCCCGTTTATGGTTTCCGTGTGGGTGATTTTAGCTACCTCACCGACCTGAATTACATTTCTGACGACGAATTAGAAAAAGTATACGGCACAAAAATCCTTGTGCTCGATGCCCTCCAGCGACTACCCCACATATCGCACTTCACTCTCGACCAAGCCGTTACCCTTGCGAAACGCGTTGGTGCCGACCGGACTTATCTGGTTCACATCAGTCATAAACTGGGCCTGCATAGAGAGGTAGAAGAAGAACTCCCGGCCAACATTCGGCTTGGGTATGACGGCTTACAGATAACCCTGTAAAGATGATTTTTCGGATCAGTATAAAGATAGTTTTCTCAAACACACCGACCTGGATAAATCCATATAAAACCAATCGCTTCGACGCATCGTTACCCGTTTAGAATTACAGTTATACGATGCCGACACTCATTAAGCCTTCCCGCTCATTCCCCAATGCGTTACTGGACCGTTACCGCCAGCAGGGCGACCCCCCGGCCGATGCCGTCGTTGCAGCCGTAGTTGATGGAGAATCCAGTAATGGTTTACGCTCGCTGATGCGTTGGCTAGCCGATACAAATGACTTTTCGACCGATACTCAGCCTGTGTCCGTCCAGACATTTTTTGCAAATTATGCCAGCTTGCCGACCTGGGCCGAGCCAGACCGGATGAACCGAGGCATGGCATTTTTCAAAAAACATGCGCAACAAATTGGCTTAACGCTGGGCTTCTTCTCGCTTCCCTACTCGTACCTCGGCGCTAATGGCGCTCAAGTTCTCTGGCTGACCGAGCGTATAAAGAACGACACATCGCGACGTTTGCAGGAAACCGGTGAGTGGGTATTTGCGGTCAATAATCCGAAAGAATGGGCTACCGGCAATGCGATTACCCGGACTCAGAAAATCCGCCTGATTCATGCCGGAGCACGGTGGTTTTCCCAACACTCGGGACGGTGGAATATGGACTGGGGATATCCTGTCAATCAGGAAGATATGGCGGGCACCAGTCTCGCTTTTTCCTACATTGTATTGGTAGGATTACGAAAGTCCAACGTAACCATGACCGAGCAGGAAGAGGAAGATTACCTGCACCATATCAATGTAGTCGGCCATCTGAACGGTGTGAACAACGAACTGATTCCAACAAACCTCCGGGAAGCGTATAAGCTTGGCCACGCCATTGCCCAACGGCAGTTTGCTCCTTCTGAAGCGGGTGTGGGACTGACCCGTTCACTCTTGAATGCCATATCGGCTGGGATTTCGGCTTATCAATCCCCTCAAACCAGCGCAAGCCAATCGGGCGCTAGCCGCTCAAGTACGGCCCGGCCCGAAACCATTCGGAACCTCGCGGCTGGTGAAATGCGTTTCTTCATGGGCGACCAATATGCCGACTGGCTCGGCATTCCGAATGTACCCGTCGAAAAACGGTTAGTTGGATTACTGAGTCGACTACCCATTTTTTCAACTTTAATTCAATCTTCACGGCTTTAAGTTCGGGAGTAGTCCATGATTTATCAACTAGAACCCATTGCCGCGCTCGCTACTGCGCCGGGTATCGGTGCCATTGCCGTTGTGCGGGTATCGGGCGAAGGCACGATTACGATTACAAACCGACTTTTTCGGGGGAAAGACCTTACGCAACAAGACAGTCATACAGCCCATTTCGGCACCCTTCGCAATGATGATAACAGCATTATTGATGAAGTGCTGGTAACCGTTTTCCGGGCACCTAAATCGTTTACGAAAGAAGATGTCGTGGAGATTTCGTGCCACGGTTCGGAGTTCATTATCCGGCAAATCTTGCGTCGGCTTATGCAGGAAGGCGCTCGTCTGGCCCGACCCGGCGAGTTCACCCAACGCGCTTTCCTGAATGGTCAATTCGATCTGGTACAGGCCGAAGCCGTTGCCGATCTGATTGCCTCCGACTCCGATGCCAGCCACCGGGCCGCCCTGACACAATTGCGCGGGGGGTTCTCAAAACAGCTGAAAGAACTTCGTCAGCAACTGATTGATTTTGTGGCTCTGGTCGAATTGGAGCTAGACTTCGGTGAGGAAGATGTTGAGTTTGCCCACCGCGACAAACTCCGGCAGCTTATGCTCGATATCCGGCGCGTATTGCATCCGTTAATCGACTCATTTTCAACCGGAAATGCCATAAAAAACGGCGTTCCGACGGTAATTGTCGGCAAGCC
>JANXVQ010000451.1 GCA_025351545.1 Spirosoma sp. | reverse complement strand
TTCTGATCGGGATTAAACAGGTACTTAAGCGGTAAACCAAGAACAATCTGAATGATGAATTCTGTTAGAATACCGACACCGATACCGATAAGCAGATCGGTTGCCAGTGTAGCGATGATTGTAACCACAAACACGATTAGCTGTTCCGGTCCAATCTTATACATATGACGGAATTCTTTCGGATTGGCTAACCGAAAGCCTACAGAAATCAGGATGGCGGCTAGTGCAGCTACCGGAACAAGCTTGATAAGGGGAACCAGAGCCACTACGAAAATTAACAAAAACGCTCCGTGGAAAAAGTTAGCCCAGCGGGTTTTGCCACCGTTTGTCAGGTTGGCCGATGAACGGGCTACTTCCGAAATCATTGGCAGACCGCCCAGTAAGGACGCCCCCATGTTGCCAATACCAACGGCTGTCAAATCTTTACTCAGGTTTGATTTACGTTTATATGGATCAAGCAGGTCAATCGCTTTGCCTGTCAGCAGTGATTCGAGCGATCCAATCAGGGTGAACATGGCTAAGTATTTTAACGCAATGCCCATCATGCCATCGCCGGTCCAGGCGCCCAAACTCATGTTCAGGGCCAGTTTAAATTCGCCGGGATTTACCAAAGGTTTAATGGAGCCATATTGCTTCGTATCGGTCAGGTGAAAGAAGAAGCCTAACGCTACGGCAACAACTAATACGACTAAGGCGGGTGGAATCTGTTTGATGGCGGCACTTTTAATGTTTGGCCAGCTAAACAGAATAATCAAACTCACGATACCAATCACGGCTACATGCCATTCCATGTGTGACAGGCTGTGAGGCACCATCGAAATCAACTCGAGTGGGCCTTTTCCTTTCATTTCCGACGGGGCAATGCCAACCGCCAGATGAAGTTGTTTCGACATGATGATAATACCGATGGCTGCCAACATTCCATGTACGGCCGATAGCGGAAAGAAATCAGCCAATTTGGCTACTTTCAATAAGCCCATAACGACCTGAAAAGCTCCGGCAACCATAATAACACCCAACGCTAACTTCCAGCCAAGGTCATTATCCCCTTTGCCAAGTTCTTCTACACAACCGGCCACGATGACAATCAAACCAGCCGCCGGACCCTTGATGGTTGGTTCTGAACCCGCAAAAAAAGCGACAACTAAACCCCCGATTATGGCCGTCATAACGCCCATAATTGGCGGGAAATTACTGGCCGAGGCAATACCGAGACTAAGCGGCAGCGCAATCAACGAAACCAGAAAACCGGATAATAAATCGGACTTCCAGTTTTCCTTCAAGCCAGCAAGACCTGTCGCCGGCACGTAGTGGGTAATCGGTTTGATTTGCGTTTCCATTCAGATGATTCGATTGTGTTCACACCAAAAAGCAGTACAAGATTCGTCAGTTTGTATTAAGTCCTTATTAATGACAGATTAAAAATCGGTTAATGTATATTTGACACATTACCCGGGAAAACGCTTTATGGGCATATCTGATGCCGTTTACCAGAATGATTAATGAATTTTTATAATAGCTGCCCAACGGTTAATCTATTGTACTATTAGTAGCTGATGTACGATCAGAAACGTCCTTTAACGGGCATTAGAGTGCTTTTCTTTATGACATCCTTATTCTACCTATGTCTGTCGTCTTGTCATGTACAGATGCTTACAGTTGACAATATATCGCGTCGTGAATTTTGCTTATGATCGTTGGCGCTGACTCTGCTTCTCAGTCTACTTTCTCTACATCGTGCGTTAGGCATTCGCACGAAGGAAAGCCGAACCGTATGTTTGTTCTGCACCCGTATTTTTTTTGGATATTGGGCATTGAACTGATTGACCAATGAGCCAACAAAAGCCGATCGGGATCTTGATTCAGAGGGTGAACTGTTAACCGATTTAAGGCAGAATCTCCAGAAGATGAGATGAGTATGATTCCGAAAGATATGTTTACGAATGCTCTCTAGGCCGTTCAGCAACGCCAAAACCTCGGTTAACCAGTTAGTTATCAACCAACCGCAGCGATTAAGACGCGTTGCATTAATGGGCAGACCGAGGTTACGGTAAGTGATAATGGTACGGGTATTCCGGAAGCGATACAAAAGAAAATTTTCAACCCTTTTTCACGATCAACCCCACTGGTGAAGGAACTGGATTGGGACTGTTGCTGGCTTATGATATTGTTACGAAAGGTCATAGCGGCACATTAATCGTAGAAAGTAAGGAGAACGAAGGAACAAAATTCGTACTTTCCATTCCTGCTTAAGAAACATACTGGATGATGAAGCTTCGGTAGAAACAATAGCACTTTGTCAATAACTTAATCAACTAATTCATGTACAACCTATATTTCGTTACGTTAATATCCCTCCTCATTCATTGCTCTACATACGGACAAACTACA
>JANXVQ010000438.1 GCA_025351545.1 Spirosoma sp. | reverse complement strand
TTGAAGGTTTTTTTACTCATTTCCAGCGCATCATAAATAACTTCTGGGGGCGTACTGTCATTTAATGGCAGGAAACCATTCTCGGCTTTTAAGGTGGCCAGAATGCGCTGGGCATTGGGCTCTACGTTCTCAAAACCAGTCCGTTGCAAACTTACATCAATGAGGCTGTCATCGCGAATGTGCTTGATATAGCCAATGAGCGGGTCGCCGGGGCGGACCTTACGAAAGATTCCGTTGCCATAAATCAGCCCTTTGTAGCGATTGTTGATAATGACATTAACGCCAAGATCGGTGATTTCGTAGGCTAGCAATTGCACCTCCTCACCCACTTCCAGATCGCTCACATCCTCGTCGAGAAACCGGTTCAGTTTGTTCGATGCGACCAGGCGATTTGTATCTTCGTCCAGATACATAAACACCACATACCACTGGCCCATTTCCATAGGCCATGCCTGTTCGCGGTGCGGCACCAGCAGGTCTTTTTCCAAACCCCAGTCCAGAAAGGCCCCGGCGCTGGTAACAGCGACCACTTGCAAGCTCGCAAACTCATTGCGCTGGATAGCGGGCGTTAGCGTTGTCGCAATGGGCCGATCTTCTGAATCGGTATAAACGAACACATCAATATCGTCGTCAACGGCCAGCGTGTCGGGTACGTATTTATTAGGAAGCAGGATATCGTTATTAAAATCCTGTGTTTTCCGGTCCGACAGGTCGCCCAGAAAGTACCCAACGGTCGTTTGGCGAAGGGCAGTTAACGTATTTATACGTCCAATATCAATCATAAGCAGATGGTGAACCCAACCAAGTAGGAGCGGTCGGGTTTATGTACGGGACAAAGGTCGTTTTTTTATGTTGACGTATCGCCCATTTTCGCTAACAGTTTCCACAAGTCAACCTAAATTTGGGGATAAGTTGGACTCTGTTCAGCTATTTTTTTAGTTATAGCCGATTAGCACACCTAAAAACGGAGACAAAATCACTTAATAGCCTTCAAAAAAAACCCTACTAGCCAAAATTAGTTATTAATCAACATCCGGCAGGGCATTCCAGTCGGCTTTCCCTCCAGCAGTTGAATGCAATCTGATACCACCAAAACCACCGATTCTGTTTCTGGTCGGCCCATTGTAACTCGACGACTCGATAAATTATTTCTAGATCTGGCCGATGTGGCGGCTTTCGTCGGCCGTTTCTTTCGGGAAGCGGTCTTGCCTCCTTACGAATTAAAAGAAATAATTCGGCAGTGTTACGAGGTAGGGTATCGGTCGCTGTTGCTCATATCAACTACGGGCTTCATCACGGGTATTGTTTTTACGAACCAGTCGCGCCCATCGCTGTCGGAGTTTGGGGCCACCTCGTGGTTGCCTTCGCTGATCGCCATTGCCATTGTTCGGGCGCTGGGCCCACTCGTAACGGCCCTGATTGCGGCCGGCAAAGTGGGATCAAGCATCGGGGCCGAGTTAGGATCAATGAACGTGACAGAGCAGATCGACGCGATGGAAGTATCGGGGACAAACCCGTTTAAATTTCTGGTCGTTAGCCGGGTAATAGCCACCTCGATTACCATCCCGATTTTGACGATGTACACCATTTTTGTAGCCCTTGTAGGTGCCTACATTAATATCAATCTGAACGAACAGACCAGCTTCACATCGTTTATTCAGGAAGTTTTCGGGGCGATTTCGTATGTTGATATTTTTGCCTCAATTACAAAGTCAATTATGTTTGGTTTCACTATCGGCATGGTTGGCTGTTATAAAGGGTATCACTCATCGAAAGGGACAGAAGGCGTCGGCAAAGCCGCTAACGCATCGGTTGTGACAGCTATGTTTTTAGTTTTTATTGAAGAATTACTTTCTCTTCAAATCATTGCCGCCTTCCGATAAAATCAACGAGCGAACAGCACTCGGCTGCGCTTTCACCTTTCACTCTTTAGCTTATGAATGACCCCGTTATCTCTATTCATGGACTGCGTAAGTCTTTTGGTTCATTGCATGTACTGCGTGGAATCGACCTGGAGGTAAACAAAGGTGAAAATGTGGTGGTACTTGGTCGGTCGGGGACGGGTAAATCCGTTTTAATTAAAATTATTGTCGGTTTGCTCAAACCCGATGCCGGCAGCGTAATTGTACTGGGGCAGGACGTAGAGAAACTGCGTGATAAGGAGTTGGATCAGCTTCGGCAGAAAGTGGGCTTTTCGTTCCAGAGTAGTGCGCTTTATGACAGCATGAGCATTCGCGAGAATCTGGAGTTTCCACTGGTGCGCAATGTCCGCAATTTGAGTCGTGGTGAGATTGATAAAGCGGTCGAAAAAGCATTGGAGGACGTTGGTTTAGCGCAAACGATCAACCAGATGCCATCAGAATTGTCGGGCGGGCAGAGAAAGCGAATCGGCATTGCCCGTACCCTAATTCTGAAGCCGGAAATTATGCTTTACGACGAACCCACGGCAGGTTTGGACCCGATTACTTGCATTGAAATCAATAACCTTATAAACGACGTGCGCGAACGTACAGGGGCAACCTCAATCATTATCACCCACGACCTGACCTGTGCCAAAACTACCGGCGACCGAGTGGCTATGCTGTTGGATGGACGGTTCGAACGGGTTGGCACATTCGATGAAGTATTCGCTGATCCCGATGAACGAATCCAACAATTCTATAATTACAATTTCGTAAAATGAACAGGACAAATCGTTTTCAGTTTAGGTATATAGTTTA
>JANXVQ010000417.1 GCA_025351545.1 Spirosoma sp. | reverse complement strand
AAACAGGGCTGGGAGGTTAAAGTTGGCCTTATGCGCGCATATATTGAGGGCGTAGCCGCCATGCGTGAGATCGACCCCAATATTCGTATTCTGACGACAGAGCCGCTGGTTCAGATGGTGCCGCCGTTCAATGCAACCGATCAGGAAATCATAAACGCGACAATTTCCGACGAAAATCAGTTTCAATCGGTGGATATGCTGGCTGGATATATCGCTCCCGAATTAGGAGGCTCACCAGAATATCTTGATTTGCTGGGCTTCAATTATTACTACAACAACCAGTGGATCAATGGAACCGGGCAGTTTCTGGGCTGGCGTGATGCAGTTCCAGATCCGCGCTGGCTACCACTTCGGCACTTGCTTACGAAGGCTTATCGGCGTTACGGTCGGCCAATTGCACTCACCGAAACCAGTCATCCCGGCATCGACCGGCCGCTCTGGATTGAGATGATTGGGCGCGAATGTGCAGCTGTACTACAAGCGGGTGTACCGCTCCTTGGCGTGTGCCTCTACCCAATTGTGGACAGGCCCGACTGGGACCACCTCGATAATTGGCATCATTCCGGCCTTTGGGATGCCGATTTATCCAGCAACCCACCGGGCCGAGTACTAGTTGAACCATATGCAAATGCGTTGTTGCAGGCTCAGGCTGTTGTGCTGAAAACTAGTTTGTCAATACATAACTAGTTTCCTTTACAGCTAGTTACCTTTCTGGTTTACCAATAGGATTTGAGTTATTGGTAGTGCGTCAAAAGGTGTTGATGGGTTGTACAACGGAGTGGTACTCCGTTGGGCCTATAGGCCAATCAATGGCCTAGGTGTGGTGTCGGGTTTGAGAACCCGACACCACGATAAAAGCGTTTAGGCAGTTATTTAATACAAATTCATCAGCGGGTTATTGGTAATACGCAAAAGCTAATTTTTCAGAATCGTATTTAACGCGCTTGTTCGCTTTTCACCTTATTCCGATGAAATACGTCTTCACCACCTTTATTCTGCTCGTACTCCCACTCGTCGTTTTTGCCCAAAAACTAAAACCGGGTTTCGACAAAGCAGAATACATCGAACTCCTTAAAGTATCGGCGCAGGTTGGTGACTCGGCCTATATCAAGACCCTTCCCTTACCAGCACGATTCAAATTTGCCTACCGCTCACCCATTGTCGGACTGGAAAACCGGTGGGATCTATGGATTGATAATCAATCAGTTGCCGTACTTAGCCTTCGCGGAACAACCGTGAACAGCGTAAGCTGGCTCGGCAATTTTTATGCGGCAATGGTTCCGGCGAAAGGAGAAATACAAATCAGCGATACCGAAAATTTCAAGTATGAACTGGCTACCAGCCCCAAAGCGGCTGTTCATGTGGGCTGGTTGGTAAGCATGGGGTTTTTGGCAAAAGATATTCTGCCGAAAGTTGATTCGTGTTATCGAGCGGGTATCAAAGATATCATCATCATGGGGCACAGTCAGGGCGGTGGTATCGCTTATCTGCTGACGGCTTATCTAAAAAATCTGCAAAAGCAATCCCGGCTTCCCGCCGATATTCAGTTCAAAACGTATTGCAGCGCGGGACCAAAGCCGGGAAACCTGTACTTCGCGTATGAATATGAAGCCTCTACACAACCCGGCTGGGCTTACAACGTCGTTAACTCTGCCGATTGGGTGCCGGAAGTGCCGTTGACGGTGCAAACAGTAAACGATTTCAATGCGACAAACCCGTTTAATGGGGCGCCCGCCATGATAAAAAAGCAAAAACTGCTGAATCGTATTGCTCTGAAATATGCGTACAATAGCCTGAGTAAACCATCATTGAAAGCGCAGAAGAACTACCGGAAATTTCTGGGTAAGCTGGCGTCTAAAACGGTTCAGAAAAACTTAAATGGGTACGTGCCACCCGACTATTACAATAGCAGTGATTATGTCAGAACTGGAAATTCTATTGTTCTGCTGGCCGATAGTGCCTATTACAAGCTATATCCTGATAGTAAAAAACAGATTTTCATTCACCACTTTCACTCGCCTTACTTGTATCTGGCAGCTAAGCTACCTTCCTCTTCCGATCAAATGTCGGCAACTTCCTCAAACCAAAAATTAGCTGGCACCTGGGAATTAACTTACATTTCGGGACGGAGAATCGCGTTTGATGGATTGTATCCTGACAAAAAGCCGTCGATAATATTTGATGCAGCTAGCCAGCGGGTCAATGGATCAACCAGTTGTAATTCATTTAATGGAAAGCTGGTCGTTAATGGACAGACGATAAGCTTCGCTGAGCCAATGGCAATGACCCGAATGATGTGCCCCGGAGAAGGTGAACAAGCGTTTCTCGACGTTCTGAAATCTGTGAATCATTATTCTCTTGGTGATGACAATACGCTTACGCTGCATACAGGCGACGTTACGGTGATGCGTTTTGTCAAAAAATAGTCAACTGTAATGCAGAACTTTACAAATACAGCTGCGCCATTTTCTGCCAGTCATTAGCCTGGTGCGCCCGACCTTCCCAAACATGCAGTTCGTGTGGTATATGCTTGGCACACAGCGCTGAACTCAGAGTAATGTTGCTGTCCAGAAAAGGATCTTCGGCCCCAATTGCCATTACAACCTGCATTTGGCGCATAGAATCAAGCACCCCGTTGTCATC